>DASZCJ010000413.1:0-13963 GCA_035943155.1 Xanthobacteraceae bacterium
GGGAGGACGGCGTGCTCGAACATTATCACAATATCAACTCGGTCTGCGCGCAAAAAGTGCGCATCGCGCTCAAGGAGAAGGCGCTCGACGTCAAAGAGCATCTTCTTACGCTACGCGGGGATCAGCACGATCCGGCCTATCGCAAGCTCAACCCCAACGGCGTCGTCCCCACGCTCGTGCACGACGGGAAGCCGATCATCGAATCCTCGCTCATTCTGTATTATCTCGACGACGCGTTTCCCGATCCGCCGCTCATGCCGCGTGAGCCGCAGCTGCGCCACCGCGTGCGGTTGTACAACAAGCTGATCGACGAATACGTGCACAATTCATGCATGATATTGACCTTCGCCACCGCGTTCCGGCCGAATTTTCTGAAAATGCCGCGCGAAGCGTGGCTTGCCGAGGTCAACAAGACGCCGCTCAAGCGCCGCGCCGAATATAAACGCAGCGTCATCGAGCACGGGCTCGATTCGGAATTTGTCAGCGATGCGATCGCTCACCACAATAAATTGCTGTCATGGATGGACGAGTCGCTGCAAAGCGGCCGTTGTCTTGCCGGCGACAGCTTTTCCAATGCGGAGTGCGCCGTCATTCCCTATATCCTTCGCCTCGAACTGCTCAAGCTGACAGGTATGTTGGGTCATTATCCCCGGATTGGCGATTGGTGGGCGCGCATGCGCGAGCGGCCTTCCGTCAAGGCGGAGCTTGTCGGCCGCATGTCCGAGGCGGACTGGGCGCCGTTCCGCAATCTTGCGCCCGATCCCTGGCCCAAAGTGCAATCGCTGATGCAAGCGGCGTAACGCTGCCACGACGTAGTTTCGCAACGCCGCTCGCACCCTCCCATGACATCGCAATGGCATCGCCGCTTAATGCTGTTCTTTGTGCGCTGATCGGAACGGCATTCTGGACGGTGCTCGGCTACGCCATCGCGCGCCATCTGTTGCCGCGCGTGCTTGTGATTGGCGCAGCGCCGGTCATCGGTTGGGCCGTCTTTAGCGCGGCGACGTTGCCAATTCTGGAGCTACTCGGATTTTCCGCACGCGGCGTGGTGAGCTTGGCGGCGCTGTGCTTGGCGATCGCCGGGGTATGGTTGCTGCGACGGCTGCCCCGCGGGGCATCGCAGGCGGAGATAGGCGTCAAGATCGGTGTTAGGCCTTGGTGGTTCATCGCCGCTGGCGTCATCGCACTCGTGCCGACGCTTGCGCTCCTGCCGAAATATTCCGAGCGGGGCGTGCACCTTGCCGCGCCGATCTTCGATCATGCAAAAATCGCCATCATCGATGCGATGGCGCGGCAGGGCTTGCCGCCGGTCAATCCGGTATTCGGCGCGGCCGGCGCCGCCGGACGGCTTGCTTATTACTACCTCTGGCATTTCAGCGCGGCAGAGCTGGCGCTGCCCCTGCGTATCAGCGGCTGGGAAGCCGATATCGGCCTGACCTGGTTCACCGCTTTTGCTTCGTTGCTCTTGATGATGGCGTTGGCGGTGTGGTTGAGCAGGCGCGCGGGTGCTGCAATCCTGGTTGTGGCGTTGGCGGCGAGCGCCTCGTTGCGTGAAGTTCTCAGTATCGCGTTCGGCAATTATGGGCTTGAGCCGTTCTTGCAATCGCCGACCGGCTTGGCCGGCTGGCTGTTTCAATCGGCCTGGGTGCCGCAGCATCTTATGTCGGCGTCATGCGTCATCGTGGCGATGCTGCTGCTGGTGCACTATGCGCAACGGCAAAATCCCGGCTACGTGCCGACTTTGGCGCTGGTCGTAGCCGCCGCTTTCGAAAGCTCGGCTTTTGTGGGCGGCATCACGTTCGCGGTCGCCGCCATCGGGTCGGCGCCGCTGCTCTTTGCGGCAATCGAGTCAAAACGCCGGCTCGGCGCCGGCCTCGGCTTGACGGCGTCCGCCCTGATCGCGCTCTGCATCGCCGCGCCTTTCATTCACGATCAGTTTGCGCTGGTCGCCGGGCGGGAAACCGGCGCCATCGGTGTGCAGCATTTCGAAGTGCTCGGCGATCTGTTTCCGCAACCGCTGCGCCGCATCCTCGATGTGCCGGCTTATTGGCTTATTCTGCTGCCGCTGGAATTTCCGGCCACTTTCATTGCCGGCGCGCTGTCGCTGATCGTGCTGTTGCGCCGCGCGGCGCCGGGTCCGGAACGGACGGCAGTTCAATTGTTTGGCGTGCTGGCCGTAACGGGCCTGGCGATTTCGTGGCTCTTTGTCAGCAGGCTCGGCGACAACAACGATCTCGGCTTGCGCGCGATATTGCCGGCTGCCGTGATCTTGATCGTGGCCGCCGCCGCGGGAGTGGTCGCCGCTCCGGGCCGCGCCGCAGGCGCTGCACGCGCTGCAATTGCCGCCGCCGCGTTCGGCGGACTAATCCTCAGCCTGCCCGATGCCGCCGCGATGATTTACGCCAATTGGCGCGGCAACGCCGCGGCCGATGAGTCCGTCTTCGCCCAGGCGCCGGAATTATGGAGCGCGCTGCGGCGCTACGCTCCCGCCAACGCGCGAGTCGCCAACAACCCGTTGTATTTGCAAGACCTCACGCCGTGGCCGGGAAATATGTCCTGGGCGCTCCTTGCCGATCGCAATTCGTGTTTTGCCGGCCGCGAAATGGCGATTCCGTTCGCGCCGCTGCCGCCGGAGCGCCGCGAGGCGATCAACAGCCAATTTATCCGCGTCTTCGCCGGGCAAGCGGCGCCGGCGGATGTCGGCGAGCTCGCCACAAAATACGGTTGCGACGTCGTGGTCGTGGCGCCGCAGGATGGCGCCTGGACGAATGATCCGTTCGGCGGAAGTGCGATTTATAAGCTGGCGGAAAGCCGCGAGGGCCATTGGCGGCTTTATGTGAAGTCGCCGCCGCCAGCGGAAGGACAAAAGTAGCGTAGCACTAGCTGGATGGATGAATTCGCCTGTTTCGATCAGCGACGCTGACTTCACCCTCCTGGATCCTTTCGGTTCCGCGACAGACGAACGGCTCTTAGGCGGTAGAGGTTTTTGACCAAGGCAGTTCGCCTTTCTTCCTCCAGCTTTATCGCATCCCTCATCTGCCTTATTTGCTCACGCGTCTGGCTGGGCTCAAAAAGAGTTTCTGCGACTTCACGTTGCTCCGTATCAGACATTAGAGTCCTTCCCTGGAGCCCCACTGGGGACTGAACCTACATTGGGGGCTGAACCTACATTGGGGGCTGAACCTAGATTTGGGGGCTGAACCTAGATTTTTTGCGCAATTGAGCGGCGCACTCGCACAATTAACCGTGCAGCCCGCCGAGCAACCAAACCAGAAGTATGATCGGCAACGGAATGCCGAGAAGCCAAAGCAATAATCCGCGTCCCATGACGTATATTCCCATGTCGCGTTTTACGAACTGAACGCAACAACGATTTTGCAGCCGAATCGTTCCGGTTTGTGATTAATCGCGCGGACAATCGCTCTGCGGCTCCTGCCGCTCGCTTCAAAGTTGTCGTTGGCCTCAGCTCGCGCGAGCAGTCGTCGGCATAGCAGGAACTGACAACTGATCCCAACGTTATGAAACTGAAAAACAGTAGGTCAATATGCGCTGTCCTTTCTGCCATTTGATAGTTGATCCGAGGTCTGCTTGGAAAAACTCGACCGATCGCTTCTATTGCAGCGAGTTTTGCGCCGATTCTGAAGATTCCTACACCGTCGAGCGATGCAGGCAGAAGGAAGTCTTTGATCGACAGTATCTGGAGCGGCTGCAGCGGCTTTTGCCTTTTTTTCGAGACTTAAAATCGAACCGAGCAGGTTCACCATCTGTCGGCGCACTCCAATGAACCTAATCGCGGGCGTGCGTGGCCTTCTCGGCGCCACCGAAAAAACCAATGAGGTCGCTTCAACCTCCCTATACTGCGACCACTGCCGTGGGAAGTTGAAATTTCGTGTCCATCGCTACTGGCACATGCGGTTCTGTTCCGCGGCTTGCATGAATGCATACCAGAAACGGCTGTCTCCAGACACGCAGCAGAAAATATACCAGATCGATGGTTATCGCCCGTCGTGGAAAGTGGCGAGCTGGATGCCCATTGACGGTGCGTGACCGGTAAATCCGAGCGCAATGGAGAAGGTCCGTGCGAGACAGTTTCACGAAGAGAGTAATGCCCGATCGTAGTAAGATTACTGTGACAAGTGAGAATGAGATCAAATATTGGATAAAGCACTTCGGCGTAACACGCGAAGAATTGGAACGCGCCGTAGAGCGGGTCGGCAATTCCGCAGCAAGCGTTCGAAAAGAGCTACGAAGTTTGCTCCATGATCCGCAATGACATTCAATCCGGCTGCGCTACGACCTTGAGAAAACAGGCGCGGACGCTCACTCAAATCCCCGCGTACCAGTTGAAGCCGCGCTCGCTCCAATAGGTCTCGCGAAATTCGTTGGACTGCGGATGCAATGCGGTCGGCATATCGATGCTTTCGGTATAATCGTCGGCGCAAATGAAATAGATATATTTCACGGAAAGGTCGGCGCCGACACGTTGCAAAAAATCGCGCAAGTTCGGGCCGGACCATTGGCCGATATAATCCCAGCCCTCGACGCAAACGTGTCGGATGATGATCTCCTGCTCGGGTAACGCGTAGAGCCGCTGCGCGCTCCATGGCCGCTTGTCTTCGATGCGGCCGGCCAATTCCAGCGTCCAGGTCGCGCCATCGACCGGCTTGACGTCCTCGATGGGATAATAGGCGTTAAACCGCGGCGGCTTTTTCACCTCGGCAGGGCTGAATGTCGGCGCGAGATGATTGGTTCGAAAAATCGTCTGCTGTACGCCGTCGTTCCACGCCGAAACCGCGCGCAAGCCCTTCTGCACCGAATCGATCTCGCTGACATCACAGCCCGTCAGCATCGTCAGCGCGCCGAGGCTGACGGCGCCGCGCAGGAGGCCGCGACGATCGATATCTTCGATGAGCTTGCGATTTTCGGTAAGCACGCCCTGGTCGATCGGCGTGCGCGGCCGAAACAGCGACGGAGTGCGGGTGCGAATGGCCATGGTGTTACTGTTACTCCGTCAGTGCGGCGTTTTCATCTCCGGCACGACCGAACCGCCGGCGGGCGCCTCATCCTTGATCGCCGGTCCGCCGGTGAGCATAGCGACGAGGCTTTGTGGCACCAGCAAAGCGAGCGCCACGTGCACGACGATAAAGGTGACGATTGCCGCCATGCAGAAGAAGTGCACCAGCCGAATGTTCTGGAAACTGCCGAACAAAGAGGCGAGCTCGGAGAATTGCACCGGCTTCCACAACGCCAGGCCGGAGATCACGATCAGAATCCCGACCAGCATGACGCCGAGATAGAGAACCTTCTGCACCGCGTTGTAGTGGGTCAGGTCGTCATGGCGCAACCGAAACCGTAACGCTTCGCCGACAGTGACGAAAACTTCGCGAACCGAAATTGGAAACAGTTTCTGCCGAAAGCGCCCAGTAAGGATGCCGTAACTGAGATAAGCAATGCCATTGACCACGAAAATCCACATGCCGAAGAAATGCCATTGCAGGCCATATTGCGCCCACTTGCCGATCACGATGGCATCGGGAAAACGCAGGAAGCTGAAAAGAATGTCGTCGTTATAAATCTTCCAGCCGCTGCCGATCATAATGAAAATGGCGACGGCATTGATCCAATGCATGATCCGCAGCGGCAATGGATGCAGGCGGCGCGGTACGCTGCGTTTGGCCGATGCGGTCACCTGTGCCATCGCTCCCGTTCCACGCAGAGTCTTATTACGACACAAAGTAAGTTCTGTTGCGACACAGAGCTGTAATTAAACGGCAGTGTAATCAAGGGCCATGCTTGGCTGAGCGCGGCGCGCTCGCGACCACTGACCACGCCGCGGGCGCCACACTGCGGGCGCCACACTGCGGGCGCCACACTGCGCGGGCACAGTACGATTGCGGCCTATCGCAGGCAACCTATGCCAAACCAACCTATGCACAAACCATGGCGCTTCACAAAGCCGCGTAGAATTTTTGACAAAGCGTCGTGGCGCGTGTTGCGCCGTGACCTATGGCCCGGACGGGTGAGCCAGCCGCAAGCACTTTGGCGTTGCGCCTCAGTGAATTACCCGATCACGACTTTGTGAAGCTGATAACTTTTTGGTGTTTGCGGGTTTGTACCGGGTGAGCCGGAAGTGATTGGCGGATTGCGGCAGGCTTTGGCAAGCAGGACCGATTGCATTGCCGGATGAATTGCAGGGGGTTCGCATGAACGATGCGGATCGATTCAACGGAAAGCCAGTCCGCGATAGAGCGGGTTCGATCGGCGACTACTCCGCCGCTTCTTGCGGCATCGCTTTCATGGCCAAGGCGTCCGTCCCCGGCCGCGCCAAAACCCGGCTGGTTCCGCCACTTACTTACGATCAAGCGGCCGATCTCAACACCGCATTTTTGCAGGACGTCGCCGACAATGTTTCGCTCGCCGGCCGCGATGCCAAGGCGCGGACCGTAATAGTTGGCTATGCGGCTTATGGCCCGCCCGGCTCCGGTGACTTCTTTCGCCGTATCCTGCCGCAATCGATCGGCTTGATCGAAGCGTGGCTGCCGAATTTCGGCGATTGCCTGTTCCACACCATCCGCGAAATTCTGGCGCGCGGCCACGATGCCGCGGTCGTGCTCAATGCCGACAGCCCGACTTTGCCCACCAAGTACCTGGTCGAGACGGCTGAAGTGTTGGCGCAGCGAGGCCACCGCGCGGTGCTCGGCCCGTCAACCGACGGCGGCTATTACCTCTTGGGTCTTAAATTCGCGCACCGTCGCATGTTCGAAGACATAGCCTGGAGCACCGAGCGGGTCGCGGAGCAGAGCTTGGCCCGCGCCCGCGAGATCGGTCTCGACGTTCACATGCTGCCAGCGTGGTACGACGTTGACGACATCGACGGCTTGCGCCGCCTGGAGGCCGAGCTTCGCGACGGCGCGACGAAAACTCCGCCGGAAAATTTGGCTGCGCCACATCGTGCCATGCACACCGCAGAACTGATGAACGAGCTTGCACGCGTTCGCGATTTCGGCCGACTTGACGCGCGCGCGTTCGAAACCGATGAAATCCGCGCCTGACGCGCAATGCTCGCTCCAATTTTTGGGGATGAATTAATCTATGCAAACCGCCGCGACCAAGGGGACGATCGACCCGACCCGATACTTTGAAGACGTGACGACGGAGGATGACGCTCCGCAGCACGGTCCGGTCTGCCTTTATCTTGAAACGACCAATCGCTGCAATCTGTTGTGCACCACCTGCCCGCGCACCTATGAGGAGCTTGAGCCGCCCGCCGATATGAGTTGGGAGCTGTTCACCTCGATCGTCGATCAGATTCCGGATTTGCAACGCGCCGTTCTGCATGGCGTCGGCGAGCCGATGCTGGTCAAAAATCTGCCGCGCATGGTGCGCTATTTGAAGGATCGCGGCACTTACGTCTTGTTCAACACCAATGGCACGGTGCTCAACGAGAAAAACGGGCGCGCCCTGATCGCTGCCGGATTGGACGAGCTGCGCGTGTCGTTCGATGCCGCCAACGCGGAATCTTATCGCGCCATTCGTGGCAAGAATTACTTCCATCGCATCCTCAAAAACGTCAGAGCGTTCCGCGCGCTGCAGGAACGCGAAGGTCATGACAGACCGCAAGTGTCGGCGTGGCTCACCGGCCTGCGCGAGACAATCGCGGAATTACCTGATTTCGTCCGCGTCGCCGCGGAGACCGGCGTCAAGGAAGTGCATCTGCAGCGGTTGGTATTCTTCAAGGAAAACGCCATCGGCATGGCGCGCCCCGATCAGGCATTGTACGAGCAGCTTTCCGGCGAGGAAGCGATCCATATCGACCGCGCCACTGCGCTGGCGGACGAGCTCGGCATTACGTTTAGCGCTTCCGGCGGCGCCTCCGAGCCGGGCGTCAGTCTCAAGCGGAGCGACAACGGCTCGCCGTGGTCGCTATGCCGGCGCCCTTGGACCGTGATGTATTTGACCGCCAATGGGCGCGCGCTGCCGTGCTGCATCGCGCCGTTCTCGCAGCGCGGCTACGAGAATTACACGCTTGGCGACGCCACCCAGCAGACGCTGCGCGAGATCTGGACCGGGCCGGCTTATCGCGACTTCCGCAAGGCGCTCAAATCCAACGTGCCGCCGGAGGCTTGCGCCAGTTGCGGTTTGCGGTGGAGTCTGTAGCGGGCAATCGTCATGCCCGCGCACAGCTATTCGCGGAGCTTGTCATCGGGCCGGCCACTTCGGGCCGGACCCGTTGGCTCGCCTATGGCGGGCATCCACGTCTTCTCAGCGTCCAACACTCACGCTGTGATAAGAAAATCGTGGATGGCCGGAACAAGTCCGGCCATGACGCAGGGTAAATTTTCGCGATGCAATCCGTCGCCGTTATCATTCCCACCTTCAACGAAGCCGAGTCGATCGGCGCCGTCATTGCCGAAATGCCGCGCGGTGTTGTCGATCGCGTCATTGTGGCCGATGGTGGCAGCAGCGACGGCACGCCGCAACGCGCGCGCGATGCCGGCGCCGAAGTGGTTGCGGTTGGCCGCGGCTATGGCTTGGCCTGTCTGACCGGCGCCCAGGCTGCTGCCGATGCCGATATCGTCGTCTTCATGGATGGCGACGGCGCCGACGATCCCGCGGCGATTGCCGCACTGATCGCGCCGATACAGTCCGGCAGTTGCGATTTCGTCATCGCCTCGCGCGCGCGTGGCACGCGCGAGCCCGGCAGCATGGCCTGGCATCAGCTTCTCGCCGGGCGCGTCATCGGGTCTTTGACCGGGCTTCTCTACGGCGTGCGCTACACCGACATGTGCGCCTTGCGCGCCATTCGGCGCGACACGCTGCTCGCGCTCGGCATGCGCGAGATGACCTATGGCTGGAATCTGGAAATGCAGATGCGCGCTGCGCGCTGTGGCCTCCGCGTGCGCGAGGTGCCGGTCGATTATCGCCGCCGCATCGGCGGCCAATCCAAAGTCGCCGGCTCGCTACGCGGCTCGCTCAAAGCCGGATCGAAAATTCTATCGACGTTCGGCCGCATTGCGCTGGAGCGGAAGCGGTAGGTTTTCCGGGGGGAGCGCAGCAAATAGCTTCACCTCTCCCCGCCGGGGAGAGGGAGAAGCAAGCATCTCTGGCGAACACCAGGAACGCTGAAGTATCAGCTCGCCAAAATATGCTTGTCAGGATCGAGCCAGAACGCCCACACCGCCGCGCCGATGACGAGGAGAACCGCGGCGACGATGAACGGCGCCTGCCAATTGCCGACCTGCACCAACACGCCGAACACGATCGGCGACAGCGCGCCGCCGATATTGCCGGCCATGTTCATCATGCCGGAGACGGTGCCGGAATATTTGCCGCCGGTATCCATCGGCACCGCCCAGGACGGCCCGATGGTGCATTCCAAAAAGAACAACGAAGCGGTCAGGCAATAGACCGCCACATAGGCATCTTCGGTCAGTGCCGCCGGCACGATAAACACGGCGCAGCCGAGCAGGCCGGTGATCGCCACGACGCGCCGGCCGATCTTGGCGCTGCCGGTGCGTTTTAAAAGATAATCGGTCGCCAGGCCGCCGACCGTGTCGCCGACCACGCCCGCCCATAGCGGCAGCGATGCGAATAGGCCGACCTTGAGCAGCGTGAAATGCCGGAAATCGACCAGATAGGATGGCAGCCAGCTCAGGAAGATCCACAGGCAGTACACATAGGTGAAATACGCGGCCATGATCGCCCACATGTTCGGCGAGCGAAGCAGCGTGCCCCACGGCACGTTGGTCTGCTTCTCCATCGGCGGCGGCTTGATCGCGCCGTTATTGTCGAGGCCGCGAATGCGCTCGAGCTCGGCCCGGTTCACCAAGCGATGCTCTTCCGGCAGGTTGCGGTAGCTCAGCGCCCACCACAGCGACCATAAAAATCCGACCGCGCCGCAGATCAAAAACACGGCGCGCCAGCCGAAATAGCTCATGATCAAGACGACGAGCGGCGGCGCGATTGCGGCGCCGAGCCGGCTGGCGCTGTGGGTGACACCCTGCACGAAGCCGCGCTCGGGCTGCGGATACCACAACTGCATGGCGCGCGTCGCACCGGGAAAAGCGCCGGCTTCGCCGACGCCGAACAGAAACCGCACCACAATGAACGAGGTCGCGTTGAACGCGCCGGCGGTGACCGCGGTCATGACCGACCAGTAGGCGACAATGCTGGCTAAGACGCCGCGCGCGCCCAATTTGTCGGACAGCCAGCCGCCGGGAACTTGAAACATCGCATAGGCCCACACGAAGGCGGAAAAGATAAAGCCCATCGTGACTTTGTCGAAGCCGAATTCCTTGCTGATGAGCGGCGCCGCAGTCGAGATGTTGACGCGATCGAGATAGGTGATGAGGTACATCGCGCTGATCATCAGCAAGATGTACCAACGCCCCCGGCTCGGACGCACAGATACAGCTCCAGCCTGCTCGGACATGCGATTTGCTCCCCGTCGATTATTATTGCGCGCCGTTGTCGTTGCCGCGGTTGCACCAAATTGCCTGTTTATCGCGCGGTCGGCAAGCGCGCGGATGACGCGGTGTTGTCATTGCGAGGAGCCGCAAGGGACGACAAAGCTAGTTCGGGCAAACCGCGCCGGTCTTTACCCAGGCGTCGAGTAGCGCGCCTGCCTGCATTTGCGTGCCGGGCGCAGGACTGCGATCGCCGCCGGGCGCCCAGGCCCAGCCCACCAAGTGATCGTCGCCGACATGATGCACGATCTCGTCCAACGAGCGGTTACCGTTGCGCGCCGGGTCCTTGATCTGCGCGCAGATTTTCCCAAGCGTCTTGCCTTCCCATGCCATGTCGCGCGGCGCGAGATGCCAGACGGGATCGCCCGGCACGCCGGCCGGTTCGAAATTCGCCTGCTGATGGCAAATCGGACAGCGCATCGCCGGCAGCCCGAAGCCGTCGGCGCCACGCTCGACCGGCGGCTGATGCAGGCGGCTCGTATCGCCTTGGTGCGGACGATCGCCGGCCGGATGGCAGTTCACGCAACGCGGATGCGTCAGCACTTTGCCCGCCTCGGTAAATAAAGCTGCCGAGCGCGCCGCGGTGTCGTTGATTGCGGCAAAGCTTTCCGGCATTGCCAGCGTTTCGGCTGCACTATCGGCAACCGCCGGTGCGGAAAACACGCTCGTCAGCAGCGCGGCAATTGCGACCAAGACCACAATCGCAATGGCGATCGTTGGCCCGGGCATAAATGTCACGACGCGGCGCTTCACGGTTGCATTGCCTTCGCGTTTTGAGAACATCGGCCTGCGCTCAGGTCAAGTAACGCTGCGGATCGGCTAAGATCACATCGCGCACGGCCTCATGATATTTGATGTAGCCGCTGCAACGGCAGAGATGGCCGTCCAGCGCTTCGGCGATGGTTTTCTCAAGCTCGGCGCGCGCAACGCGCTTTCTCGCCAAACGTTCGAGCAGCACTTGGCATTCGTTGAGGAAGCCAGCCGTGCAATAGCCGCACTGAAAGGCAAAATGTTCGATGAAAGCTTTTTGCAGCACGGAAAGCTCGCCATTTTTGGCATGGCCTTCCACCGTGCGGATCGATTTGCCATTGAAGCCTACCGCCGGGACGATGCAAGTCGGGCTGGCGTAGCTGCTGCCGTCCGGATTATCGACGATCACGGCGCAGCTCAAACACTGCGCCGCGCCGCAGCCGAATTTGGTGCCGGTGAGCCCGAGATATTCGCGCAGATAATCGTTCATGGTGAGTTCGTCGCGCACTTCCGTCGGGCCGTACGCGCGTCCATTGATCGTTACGTTCAATGTCGTCACGTCAGCACTCCCTTGAGTATCTGCTGGGTCACTGGCAAGGACCGGAAGTGATGGCCGGTGGCGTCGAAGATCGCATTTATGAGCGCGGCGACGACAGGAACCCCGACGACTTCTGCCATGCCTTTCGGAGGTTCGTTTGTGTCCACGGCAGGCAGTACCTCGATCTGGAGGTCACGCAGCGGCAGGTCCGATCCGCGTGCGACGAGATATTGTCCGAGATTCCATTTGCCGTTGCCGGGCCCGTCTTCATAGAGCGGCAGCGTTTCCAGGAAGGTGTGGCCGACACCCATGGCGAAGGCGCCTTGCGCCTGGCCGATTACGGCCTGCGGCACCAGCACATTGCCGCATTCGAGCACGCTATACGCCTTGGCGATGCGGAGCGCGCCGGTCGCGCGCGCGATCTCCACGCGGACCAGCGTGCCGCACTGCGCCGTGTATGTCGGCCCAGACCGGTTGAAGTCGGTCGGTGGAAACTTAACGTTGGTGCGATCGAGGCGCGTAAAATTGCCGGCGCCGCGGCGCAGCGCCAGCGCGTCGATGTCGGCGGTCCAGTTTTGTCCATCGATCTTGAAATCGGCCTGCGACCAGGCCCAGCGATTGAAACCATGGGTCATCGCACCGGTGATGCCGTTCTTCGCATGCGCCCGCGCTGCGATGTCGGCAAGCGCGAGCGGCGGTAGTCCGGGCATGGTCAATTGCCCGTCCTTCCAGCGCGCCGCTTCGGATTGCGCCGCTCGCGGATCCCTCGGCGCGATGTGCCACAAGTCGAGCGCGGCGGGCCACAGCCCGTAGCGGAAGATCACGCGCGCGGCCTCGGCCGCCGCGTGCGTGCCGACAGGCGCACCGGTCGAGGCGCTGGTGGGCGAAGAAATTTCCGGCACCCAGCGCGGATTGCGCGCGGCGGCGTCCTGCGCCTTCTGATCGATTACGTAAGGATCGCCGGATTTCACCAGCGCGAGCGGAGCAAAAGCATCGACTTGCGCGAGCGCAACCTCGTCGGCCACGCCGCCCAGATGGTTTGCGACCCTGTTGGCGACGGCGGTACCGAGTGCGGTGCCCATCTCCGTGCAATCGGTGCGGATGGCAATGCGTCCTTGCGGATCGATTTCCACAGCCGCCAACGAGCAATCCGCCCCGGTGCCGTAATTTTTGGTAGCGCACGCAACGCCGGTCCCGACGAGAAGCCCTGCCTCTCGTCCGCGGGCTTTCTCGGCGGCACGCTCGCGCCAGATCGCGTGCTGCTCGAGCTTGTCCAAAATCTCCGGCGTGCGAATCGAAACGCTGTAGCGGTTTCCCGCCAGGATCCGCTCGCCGGGTTTAAGCGCATTGCGCCGCCGGAATTCGATCGGATCAAGCGGCAATGCCGTGCACATTTCATCGACCAGCACCTCCAGCGCGGTCATCGTCTGCAGCGTGCCATAGCCGCGCATCGAGCCAGCCGTCACAGCGCGCGAAGGCAGCGAAACCGTGGTGATGTCGACTTTGGGAGCATAGTAGATGCCAAGCGCCGCGTTGGCTCCGGTGGTCGCCACATGGGGCGAAAAGTTCGCCAAGCCGCCAGCGTGCAAAATATGGTCGGCGGCAAAAGCGAAGATTTTGCCGGTGGCCCGATCGACGCCCATCCACGTGTGCATCGAAAAGGCATGCCGTTTGATGCCCGATTGGAATTGCTCGTAGCGATTGTTCGCGAGCCGGACCGGGCGGCCGGGGAAGAAGATCGCCGCCAGGGCGAGATAGAGCGGAAACGGCGAATGGTCGCGGCCGCCGAAGCCACCGCCCATATAAGCGAAGCGCGTATTGATGCGCGCTGGTTTGTGCGCGGCGTCGGCTTCGCCGAGCAGGAAGGCGACGGACTCGGCTGTGTCGTAGGGCGATTGCGTGCCGGCGATGAGTTCGAGAGTCTTGCCGCCAGTGTCGTACCAGGCGAGACCGCTTTCCGGCTCGAGAAACATCGGATCGGCCGATTGCGTGTCGAATTGCCGGTCCAGCACCAGATGCGCCGGATTGTCCGCCGCAAGCTCGGCGCGAATATCTTCGCCGTAACCCGCGGCCTCCGCATACTCTTGCCCGGTGGGAATCGGCAGCCGCGCCCAGACCGGATGCTCCCCCTTCAGGTACACTCCCGGGCTCACCCAGCCGTTCTTGAACGGCGAATAAACATCATCGGCGCCGGGGGTCGCCCCAGCGA
>DASZCJ010000414.1:0-5430 GCA_035943155.1 Xanthobacteraceae bacterium
ATGCCGCTGGTTGGCCGGCTTACCGGCAAAGTGCAGCCCCGCTACCTGATCGCCGCCGGCGCCGCGATCTGCGCCTTCGGGATGTACGACATGACCAGGATCAATGGCGACATGGGCTTCTGGTCGTTCGCCGCCTCGCGCATTTATGTCGGCATCGGACTGCCGTTGGTGTTCCTACCGATCCTCGCCGCGTCCTATGACGGGATTGCGCAGGACAAGACCGACATGGCCTCGGCGCTGATCAATGTTGCGCGCAACACCGGCGGCTCGATCGGTATATCGCTCGCTAACAATGTGCTCGCACACCGTGAGCAATTCCATCAAAGCCGGCTTGTTGAACTCGTAAATCCGACGACGACCCAATATCAGAACACGCTGAAGCAGGTGATGGACTATTTCACCGCGCAAGGTAGCTCGCTCGCGCAGGCGCAGCAGCAGGCATTGGCCTGGATCGGCCAGCAGGTCCAGGCCCAGGCGGCATACCTCGCCTATATCGACGTGTTCTGGACGCTCACCCTGATCTCGCTTGCCGCCATTCCGCTCGCGCTCATCCTGCGCAAGGTGAAGCTCGGAGGGCCGGCCACGGTCGCACACTGATCGGAGGACAACCATGAGCCATCGCATCGTTGTTTGGAGCGCGGTTGTTTGGATTGCGGTCTGCCTCGCGCCATACGTTTACGCGCTCAACGATCTGATCACATGGCGATAAAGGAGATGGCGGCAGCGCGCTCAGCGCGCCGCGCCGCGTCGGGGGGAGGGCGCCCGCGCGAGCAATTGTTTCGCCCGTAGGAGATGCGGCCGGTCATACATGACCCCGCCGATGCCGACGACGCCGGCACCCGGCGCCGCGGAGAAGGCCGCGACAATCGATTGCGCTTGCGCAATGGCTTCAGCTGAGGGCGTGAACACCTCGTTGATGATCGGCACCTGCGCGGGATGAATTGCCATTTTGCCGACGAAACCGTCGCGGCAAGCTTCCTCGCATTCGCGGCGCAAGCCTTCGCTGTCTCTAAAATCGACAAACACGGTATCGATCGCCGGCACGGCGGCAGCGGCGGCGCCGGCGAGGCACAAGGTGCGCGCCAGGCGATAGGGATCGAGGAACCGGCCGTCGCCGTCACGGTTCGCGCGCGCGCCAAGCTCGGCGGATAAATCCTCGGCGCCCCAAGTGAGCCCGATCAATCGTCTGCTCGCGCCGGCAAATGTGCCGGCGACGAACAGCGCGGCGGCGGTCTCGGTTGCGATCGGCAAAATCTTGATGTGACCCTCCGGCAAGTCGTTCTTCGCCTCGCGCACCGCAAGTTTGGCGTCGGCATGAATGACCGCGGCGCCGCCTTCGGCTTTCGGCAGCATGATCGCGTCCGGCTTTGCCGGGGCAATCGCATCGAGGTCGGCGTCGATCAGCCCGGTCTGCAGGCCGTTCACCCGCACCATGAGATAGGGCCGCGCCGCATTCGCCGTCGCCTCTTTGACAAATGCGGCGGCGGCCGCGCGCGCGCTCGCTTTGCCGTCGAGCGCGATCGAGTCTTCAAGGTCGACGATCAGTGCGTCGGCGCCGCTCGACATCGCTTTGTCGAACTTCCTGGCGCTGTCGGCCGGCACGAAAAGTAGCGAGCGCATCAGGCGCAATTATTTCGGCCGCATCCGCATGAAGGCCTGGCGGCGGCATTCGGCGACGAGCTTGTTGTCTTGATTGTAGGCGCGGTGATGAAATTCGACGATGCCGGCGCCGGCACGCGATTTGGATTCGCGCTTGCCGATGACCTCAGTCGTGCAATGCACGGTATCGCCCTCGAACAGGGGATGCGGGAATTTGACGTCAGTCATGCCGAGATTCGCAATCGTGGTGCCGACGGTCATGTCAGAGACTTGGATGCCGATCATCAGCCCGAGCGTAAACAGCGAGTTCATCAAGGGCTGGCCCCATTCCGTCTCCTGCTCGCAAAAGTGCCGGTCGATATGAAGCGGCTGCGGATTGAGCGTCATGTTGGAGAACAACATGTTGTCCATCTGCGTAACGGTCCGGGTGTAACGGTGCTCGACAACTTCGCCGGGCACGAAATCCTCGAAATAGAGGCCGCCGCGCTTGTGCCGCGTGGTCGTCTGCTGCGCCATCGATGCCTCCTGCTGTGTCGGTTCTTGGGGTCGATTCTTGGGGCCAGTTCTTGGGGTCGGTCATCGCGTCCGATTGCTCCGCCGACAATTACCACACTTGTTAACGATCTCTAATCGCCGCACCGCCGCGAAGGGGTGCGAAACGGCGCCAAAGTCCGCTCGCCGCGCTGGCTTAGCGGAGATTTGTGCTGGCATGCGCCGGCCCCGGCGCTGGCAAAGATTTATGGTAAACCATTTGTTAAGGGCACGCCGCCTAGCATCGGAATCAAGCTTCAATTCGGTGCGGCCTGGCGATGATGATCGTCCGCGATTTCCTGCGATGGCTTGATAGTGCGCCGGCGAGCGAACGTGCCGAGGCGGCGGGTATCTTGGCGCGGACCTATCTTTGTTCCGATCTCGAAGCCGATGCGATCGCTGTCGCCGAAGACCTGATGCTCAAACTGGTCGACGATCCATCGCCGTTGGTGCGGCGCGCGCTCGCCGATGCGTTAGCGGCAAGTCCGCTCGCGCCACCGGTGGTCGTCATGGCGCTCACCGCCGATCAGTCGCAGATCGCGGCACCGGTCTACGCCTTATCGCCACTTTTGGTCGATGCCGATCTATTGGATGCAGTGGCAACCGGCGGCGAGATGATTCAAGTCGCGATCGCCAGTAGGGCGGTGTTGCCGCCGGTGGTCGCGACAGCGCTTGCCGAGCTCGGCAATGCCGAGGCCTGCCTCATTTTGACGGAAAATCACGCCGCCGAAATCGCGCCGTCGGCGATTGAGCGCATGGTCGAGCGGTTTGGCGACGATGCGGCAATTCGCGCGGCACTACTCGCGCGGCACGACCTTCCTGCCGCGATCCGCCAAAACCTGGTGACCAAGGTGTCGGAGACGATCGCCACTTTTGTCGTCGGCCGGTCCTGGCTGGAGGCGGATCGCGCCAGCCATATTACGCGCGAAGCCTGCGACAAGGCAACCGTAATCATTGCCGCCGAAAGCCCCAAGGCGGAGCTCCGCCCGCTGGTCCGCCATCTTTGCGGCAGTGGCCAACTCACCGCCGGCCTCATGTTGCGCGCGCTCTTATCCGGCACTCTTGCTCTGTTCGAAGAAGGTTTGGCGGAATTGAGCGGCATGCCGGTGCAGCGTGTTGGCGGACTCGTGCGGGATCGCTTCGGCGCCGGCTTGCCGGCTTTGTTGAAAAAGGCACAGCTGCCACCGTCGACGCACCTTGCTTTTAAGGAAGCGATCGCGACGATGCGCGACGGTTTTGCCCCCGATGCGGAAGGTGCCGCGCGGCTGCAGCGGCGGATGATCGAGCGCGTACTCACGCGGTATGAACACGCCGATGTCGGCGAAGTCGCGTCGCTGCTCACGCTGTTGCGACGCTTCGCCACCGAGGCCGCGCGCGATGAGGCGCGGTTGTTCTGCCAAGATCTTGTCGGTGACGAGCGGGCCGTCGAGCCTCCAGCGATCACTTACTCCGCCGCGGCGTAATAGCCTCTCGTCATGGCCGGACTTGTTCCGGCCATCTACGTCTTTGTCTTAGTACAGCATTTAAGACGTGGATGCCCGCGACATAGGCGAGCGAAGCGACGCCGTTCTGCGAACGGCTATGCGCGGGCTGACGGTCCAATCAAACTGATTGCCGCTCAGTGCCCGAACTGCTCGCCGATAATGCGCTCGTCCAGGCTGTGGCCGGGATCGAACAGCATATGCATGGCGGTCGCGTGATCCAGGTGGACGTCCACCGAGCGGACCGAGCGCACCTCGTCATGATCGGCGACCGCGGCCACTGGGCGTTTGGCCGCCTCAAGCACCTCGATCGTGACGCGCGCGCGATCCGGCAGCAGCGCGCCGTGCCAGCGCCGCGGCCGGAATGGACTGATCGGGGTGAGCGCAAGCAGCGGCGCGCCGACCGGAATGATCGGTCCCTGCGCCGAAAGATTGTAAGCCGTCGAGCCGGCCGGCGTCGCCAGCATGATGCCGTCGGCGACGAGTTCGGCGAGACGTTCCTTACCGTCGATCAATACACGCAGCCGCGCCGCCTGATAGGTCTGCCGGAACAGTGAAACCTCGTTGATGGCGCGATGACGGTGAACGCGGCCGGCGGCATCGCGCGCCAGCATCAAGAGTGGATGGATCACCGTGACCTGCGCGGCCGTCAGCCGCTTATGCAGGTCACGTTCGCTATACTCGTTCATGAGAAAACCGACCGTGCCGCGATGCATACCGTAGATCGGCTTGCCGCTATTCATGAAGCGTTGCAGGGTCGCGAGCATCAGCCCGTCGCCGCCTAGCGCGACGACGACGTCCGCGGTTTCCGGCCGCGCGTCGCCATAGCGCTGGACTAGGCGGCGCCGCGCCCGCTGCGCCGCGGGCACGTCGCTGGCAACGAAGGCGATGTGTTTATAACGAGACGCCGGACGGGTTTTCGGCATAGCGGACCGGTTTTCAAATAAGCGGCCAAGCACCAGGCAAGCCGCGCAGGAGATCGATATGGACAAGAACAAAGAACGCGTCGTGTTCGTGTATACGACCTATCCATCGATTGTCGAGGCGGAGCGCATCGGCCGTGAGCTGGTCCAGCGCCGGCTGTGCGCCTGCGTGAATATCCTGCCCGGAATGGTCTCGCTCTATTGGTGGGAAGGCGCGATCGAGCGCGGCGAGGAGGTGGTGATGATCATCAAGACCCGCGCTGCGTTGGCCGAAGCGGTTCGGGAGGCAGTGCGGCAGCTGCACTCCTATTCGACTCCAGCCATATTGGTGCTGCCGATCGAGGGCATCGATCCGAATTACAATGCCTGGCTCATGGCGGAAACCGAAACAAGATGACAGGGCAGCACACGTTGCTCGCTCATTCCCGTGAAAGCGGGGGTGCAGAAAAGACGTGATCCGCTGCGTCCTCGCTTTGGCGGGCACGAGCGGATCACAGGAGACGATCGAGCGCGATCGCGCTTCGCTTTAGTAGCTGCGCGTGCCGTCGATCACTTCTTTGAGCGCGCCATATTCACGGCATTCGGTGCCGCAAATCAGGCGCACCTTCTCAAGGTCGTCCTTGGCTTTGAGCAGGTTGCCCTGTTCGGCCTGCCACATCCCGTAATAGGACCAGGTCAGCGCGTGCTGGGGATCGGCGGCGAGCGCCTTTTCGTACCAATATTTGGCGTCGTCATAGCGGCCGAGCTTGCGGCTGGCATAGCCGAGCAGCGTCGCCACGTCGGCATTGTCGTCGTAGCCCATGGCACGCAGCGCGGTGATGCCGCCCTGGTAGTCATCCTTGTCATAGATCAGCGCATAGGCGGCGTGATAGCGGTCCAAGAACTCCTTGGCCGAG
>DASZCJ010000415.1:0-3200 GCA_035943155.1 Xanthobacteraceae bacterium
TAAATCCCGGCGGCGTCAGCGGCTTCGGCAAAGCGGAGGCGCTCGTCGAATAATTGCGTCAGCGGGCGGTCGCCGTGCTCGACATGATCAAACAATCCAATCTGCATAATGCCTTCCGCGCCAGCTAATGTTGCGAGGGCAGACCGACCCGCCGGCCCATGCCCGCGCAATCGGCATCGGTCTTCAGGCCCGCCGCGTGAACACCGTGAGCCGCAAGCTCCTCATCGCGGTCTTCGGTATCGCCGGTCACGCCGACCGCGCCTATGACTTCGCCTTGTGCATCGCGGACGAGCATGCCGCCGCCCTCCGGGAAAATCTGATCGCCGCTCGCGGCGATAAGGTATCTCATAAAATCGGCCGCTCCTGCGCTCGTTCGCGGACCAGTTTCGAACTGCGCCCGAGCGAGAGCGCCGCGTAAGCTTTGCCGTAGGCCATTTCGAACCGGATCATCGACGATCCGTCTTCCTTCTTGAAAGCTTTCACTTTGCAGCCCGGCTCTACCACGATCACGCTCAATGGCCGGCAATTCAATGCCGCACCGTGCTGGATAATGGCATCGATAATGCGTTCGACCTGATCGAGTGTGATGACAGTCAATGGACGCTCCCGCTTATGTTGTGCCAGCTTCCAGCGCGCGATTCCATAGCGGTTCGGCACACAACGGGTTTCGCCTCTTGCCTAGTTGCGCGGAGCGCGCCACATCAGCGCGGTGGCGCAATCTCCTCCCATAGCTGTCGACCGGCTCGTCAAGATCTATCAAACCGTTCCCGCGGTGGACGGCATTTCCTTCACGCTCGCGCCGGGCTCGATTACGGCCTTACTTGGCGGCAACGGGGCCGGCAAGACGACCACCATTGCCAGCATCATGGGGCTCATCACACCGACGTCCGGCCGCGTGACAGTGCTCGGAGCGGAGATGCCGCGGCAGCGCTATCACGTTTTGCATCGAATGAATTTCGAGAGCCCCTATGTCGAAGTGCCGATGCGATTAACGGTGCGGCAGAATTTGACGGTGTTCGGCAAGCTTTACGGCGTTGCAGGTTTGCGTGAGCGCATCGCCGAGCTTGGCCGGGAACTTGACCTCGCCGATCTGCTCGACCGTCCGACAAATAATCTGTCGGCAGGGCAGAAAACGCGGGTGTCGCTCGCGAAGGCGCTCGTCAACAATCCCGATGTGCTGTTGCTCGACGAGCCGACCGCTTCGCTCGATCCCGACACGGCCGATTGGGTGCGCGGTCATCTGGAGCGCTATTGCCGACAGCACCACGCCACCTTGCTCCTCGCCTCGCACAACATGACTGAAGTTGAACGGCTGTGCGAGCGCGTCATCATCTTAAAACGCGGCCGCATTGAGGACGACGATACACCGGTAAACCTGCTGAGGCGGTATGGCCGAGGGACGCTGGAAGAGGTGTTTCTCGATGTTGCGCGCAGCAATGGCGGCGAGAGCCGGGAGGCGGCGCAATGACCGTTCAGCATAGCCTCCAGCAGAAATCCGTCGTCGCGGCTTCGGCGCAGCGTATCTCGGCAATGATGCTGCGCCATTGGTATTTGCTGCGCTCCTCGTGGCCGCGGCTGCTCGACCTCGTTTATTGGCCGACCGTGCAGATGCTGACCTGGGGATTTCTGCAATATTACATCGCCAGCAATGCCGGCTTCTTTGCGCGAGCAGGCGGGACCTTCATTGGCGCGGTGCTGCTGTGGGACATTCTATTCCGCGGTCAGCTCGGCTTTTCGATTTCGTTCCTCGAGGAAATGTATTCGCGCAACCTCGGCAATATCATGATGAGCCCACTGCGTCCGTTCGAGTTCATCATCGCGCTCATGGTGATTAGCGTGGTGCGGCTGTCGATCGGCGCGGTCCCGGTGACATTTCTCGCAATCGCCTTTTTCGGTTTCAATCTGTACGCCTTTGGGTTTGCGCTGGTCGCATTCTTTTTCAACCTAATGCTGACGAGCTGGGCGATCGGGATCTTCGTGTCGGGGCTTATTCTCCGCAACGGCATGGGCGCCGAAAATCTCGCCTGGTCGATCATGTTTTTGTTTATGCCGCTCACTTGCGTGTATTACCCGGTGACGACTTTGCCAGTTTGGCTCCAGCCGGTGGCTTGGCTGTTGCCGCCGACCTACGTGTTCGAAGGCATGCGCGCGCTGGTAATTGACAAGGTGTTCCGGCCTGACCTCATGATCGATGCGCTGGCGCTCAATGCGATTCTGTTCGCCGCCGGCGTATTCGGCTTTCTCCAGTTGCTGCAGAGCGCGCGACGTCGCGGCTCATTGATGCAGAGCGGCGAATAACCACCTAAGTTCCACGATACTGTGAATAGGACCTATGCGGCCGCCAATGGGAGAAAGGCGTTGTTTCATAGGAGCATAAACTGGGAAAACTTTGCTTTTAAGTTGACGGGATGACATACCATCGTCACAATGTTGCGCTGCAGCAAGCCGGGCAGGGTTCATCTATGGCTATTGGGGAGTTTGGGGGCGCGCCGGCTGTGCCGGGCGACAGCGGCGTCCTCGTCTCGACTCCGCTTTATTGGTTCTACGAAATGAGCCATGCCGCCCTAAACCCTTCGCGCGCCTGGGCGGACGCCACGCGGCTATTCTTCAAGAACCCCGGTAATCCCCTATCCTACACCACGTTCGGCAAGTCGGTCGCGGCAGCTTGCGAGCTGTTTGAGCGCTCGACCCGGCGTTACAGCCAGCCGGAATGGCGAATCACTTCGACGCTCGTGGGCGGCGAGCGCGTCCCGGTGCGCATCTCGACGGTTTGGCAGCGGCCATTCTGCAACCTGATCTATTTCGAGCGCCTGCTCGAACATCCGCCGAAGCGGCCGCAGCCCAAACTGCTGATCGTTGCGCCGATGTCGGGCCATTACCCCTCGCTGCTGCGCGGTACGGTCGAGGCGTTCTTGCCCAATCACGACGTCTACATCACGGATTGGGTCGACGCGCGCATGGTGCCGCTGACGGACGGACCGTTCGATCTGGATGACTACATCGACTATCTGGTCTCAATGCTGCACAAGCTTGGCGGCGATACGCACGTGGTGGCGGTGTGCCAACCGTCGGTTCCGGTTCTCGCGGCAGTATCGCTCATGGAGACGGACCAAGATCCTTGCGTGCCGATCTCCATGGTGTTGATGGGCGGACCGATCGACACGCGCATCAATCCGACCGCCGTGAATACGTTGGCCGAA
>DASZCJ010000416.1:0-14359 GCA_035943155.1 Xanthobacteraceae bacterium
GCTTGCGGGTCCCGGCCGCCACTTGAAGCTAACCGCTGAAGTAGGCTGGTAGGCTCAGTGGTCCGCTCCCACTTAATCTTACAATACGATCGACTCAGTTCTCCAGCACGCGACAAATGGAGTCCTTGCCACATTTGTCAGCAATGCTTATTCGCGAGAGCTAGTGAATTTACCGCTTTTTTTAGCGTGCGGAGCGGACAACGGCGCGGAGATTGCGCTGTCGCTTCTAGTGTCGGTTCCGTTGCTGATCGAATATGAGGCTATGTCGCGAGCCGAGCATCTCGATGCGTCGGGTCTTTCCACCGCGGATGTTGGATTGCTACTCGACGCTCTGGCAACGGTGGCCGCCCCGGACGGTTGGCTTATCTCTGGCGACCGATATTGCCGGACTCTGCCAATCGGTGCGGACCAACTACAGCTTCGAGCCGGCGGACGTCCTCAAACGAGGCCAGGTTACAGAGCTGAAAGCCGCCGGCGTCCACCAAAAAACTTACGCTCCAATTCAGGCGCGAAGTCTTTCAAGAGGCTTTGTTCGGCCAATATTTTCATAGGTAAAATATAGTGGGAGCCGCGAATTTTTGCCGAGCGTTGTCATCGCATTCACACGCTTTCACAGGAAGTTAATAGCAGAGCGGGCCGACCGCAGCGAGCAAAGAGCCAAAGCCGGCGGGCAACTTAACCGCCGCGTACCGGCACAGACGGCGGTTTCGATTCTCTACGAACCGCGAGAAGAATTTTTTGCAGTGGGTGCTTGAAACCGAAACACATAACGTTTACGTGCCGTGTTGAGCTCGCCGTCCATTGTGCGGCGATTGGCAGTGTATTTGGTTAGCGACAGCCGTCGCAAAGTTGAGGTGCCCGCGCTCGCCCGGTCCACCTGGTCAGTCACAATCGGACACGGCCGCGTATGCGGCGGACCAGGCGCGCAGGCAATTCGCCGTCATTGACGGCGCCTTCACCTTCCTGATCCCCCCATATCACGGCGTTGCCGATTAAAAGTGGTCACCCGGTGTGACGTGCGCAGTTCGTGCTGCCACGCCAAGCGATACAACATGAATCGAAAGGAATCGAAAAATGAAGACCACCACTTCGCACTACCTCGTGGGGTATGGCCGACCGCCCCAGCAGCATCAGTACAAGCCCGGCCAAAGCGGCAACCCAACGGGACGTCCCAAGGGCGCCCGCAGTGCCATGGCTGATTGGCGCGACGAATCGGCTGAGCTCGTCTCGGTCAAGGTGGGCGAGCAAACGGTTCAGCTTGCTCAACACCGCGCGCTCGTCAAAGAGACCTACCGAGCGGCTCTCGCAGGAGACCTGCACGCGGCAAATATGGCCTTCAACTGGAATGCTTTGGCGTGGGACGCCGAGCAGTCAACGAATGATGTCGACATTGATGCGACCGATCAGGCCATCGTGAAGGCATCTGAAGAGCGCCAGCGCCAGCGCGACGACACCAACCCAACCCCAACTGAACAAACTGTCAAGGAGTGAATCATGACTTTTGTTGAAACCATTCGCACCGACTTTTTGGCGTTCGCCGAAAAAGGATTTTTGGAAGTGGAAGGTAAGCCGCTCAAGCGGCATGATTATATTGAGTACTTGTGCGCCCGGATTGTCGGCGCCTCGAACCGACATGTGATCAACTTGCCGCCGCGGCATTGCAAAACGACGGTCGGCGCGATCTGCTACGCGGCTTGGACCCTGGGTCACGACCCTACGGCGAAAATCATAATTGTGGCCGGCAGCGAAGACTTGGCTGAGCTAATCTCAGGCAAGGTGCGAGATATTGTCAAAGCACCATGGTTCACCAGGGCTTTTCCGGCAACCGTTCTGTCAAAGAGCAAGTTCCGCAAGATGGATTTTGCTACCACGGCTCGAGGCGGTGTTTACGCGGCCTCGATCCACAGCAACATCACGGGCCGCGGCGCGGACTTGATCATCGTCGACGATCCGCTTGGCATCGCCGACGCTACCAATTTAGAAAAAATCAAGAAGGTCAATGACATCTTCGACAGAGAGGTAGTGTCGCGGCTTGATGATCACACGACGGGACAGATCCTCATTATCATGCATCGGCTGGGTGACACTGATCTTTGCGGCCATGTTCTCGAGCAAGGTTACGACCGCACCGTGCTTCCGTTGATCGCGCCGCGCACGAAGACGTTCAAACTTGGTTACCGCAAATGGAAGCGCCCAAAGGACGAACTCCTTCGGCCTGACGCATTTTCCGATCGAGACATCAAGCGGCTGCAAAAGAACCCGATTTTTCAGATTTTGTGGCAGCAAAATCCGCTCGGCAATAGCTTCAGGGCGGTGAAGCGCAAACACTTCCGCATGTTCGAGGAACCGCCTGACGCGGCGGTGGTGCTTAGCATCGATACGAATCTTGTTGGCGAACATAACGGCAGTTTTAACGTCATCCAGGTTTGGTGTCGTCACGACGACAAGTATTTCCTGATTGACCAATGGCGCGAACAATGCGGCTACCGGCGCTTGCGCGAGCGGGCCCTTGCTAAGGCTCGCAACTATCGGCCGGCGGCAATTCTCGTTGAGCGCACCGGAAACGGCGCCGCATTAATTGAAGAGCTTAGCCGTCGCCATAAGACGATTTCGATTGTTCCGCAGGGAACGAAGCTGAATCGCTTTCGCCTCGTCAGCGATCTCATTTATTCGGGCAAAGTTCTACTGAAGGAGAATGCACCCTGGTTGGAAGAAATTCTTGACGAGCTGACCAACTTCCCGGCGGCATCATATGACGACCAAATGGATACGGCGACCCAAGCCTTGTCCTGGCTGCGTGAGAATCCAGGTCTTAAGAAGCCGCCAGCGCGGGCGGTGATGGCTATAGGCGGGGGGCGCGCTTGCGGACCGACGGGAACGGCGTGTTTAGCGGTCCGGGCATGGTCGGTCGTCTCAACAGCAATCACGCCCCGAACGGGCCATTCGTCGAGGCGAAGGCTTGGGTCGAGTACGGTAGTATGCCGGTGCGCCACCCCGGCTAATTGAGACAATTGGCTGCCGCGAATAGCGGCAGCCATCCACTGATGGGGCAGTTTCGCTGACGCGAAGGAGAAAGCATCAGGTCGAAGAATTTCGCTGTTATTTTCCCTGTTAGCAGGGAATATGGCGCGGCGCCGGCAGTGTCAAACCGCCGTCAGCAGGCGTGGCAGTGGAAAATTCCCTGTTATTTTCCCTGATAGCAGGGAATTAGCCCGTGGCCGGCACTGACCAAGTCCAGGCCAACATTGTTAGTGAGATGTAGTCTGCAGAAATCTTGCGGCGATTTGCACAATATGCTATCATGATATCATCGATAAGGACATTGTGGTCATGGCTCAGTTCATTGTGCGCGATTTAGAAGATTCGGTAAAAGCGCGGTTGAAACGCCGGGCTGCCCGCCACGGACGCAGCATGGAGGACGAAGTACGCCACATCTTGCGCGATGCGGTCAAAGAACAAAATACCGCGATCGCCAAGCTCGGCTCGCGCATTGCGACACGGTTTGCAAAATTGGGTCTCACTAGAGAGCTACCGGAATTGCGCGGTCAGACTCCCCAATCGATGAAATTCGGTCAGTGATTATCCTTGATACTAATGTGCTAGGTGCGTTGATGCGCACTGTCCCTGACACCGCGGTCACAGAATGGCTGGATCGGCAGCCGGCCGAATCCATCTGGATAACCAGCATCACCTTATTCGAAACACGCTTTGGCCTGGCATTACTACCGGTCAGTCGGCGGCGACAAGCGCTTGAATCTGCATTCAACGATTTGCTGACCGAGGACCTGGAAAACCGTGTATTGGATTTTGACAGCGCGGCGGCAACTGCAGCCGCCGAACTGGCGGCGACACGACAGAAGAGTGGGCGACCGGTGGATATGCGGGACACTCAAATCGCGGGTATTGTGCTGGCGCGCCGCGGCACTCTCGCGACGCGAAACATACGTCACTTTGCCGATCTCAAAATTTCAATAGTTGATCCGTGGGCACGCTAATCGCGCCATCCCTGTTGGTGTGACGCTTTGGGAGGCCGATCTAGCCTACGGCGTTGTCGTCGATGCAGTCGATACACCAGAAGAACAGAAGCTTTGTTCGCTCAGCGAAGCGGCCCCCGGCTCATCGCGTGCACGGCCAGGCTTTCGCCATCGCCTCATTGGCGAGCAGTCGAAAGTCCTCGTTTTTTCGTTCCGGGCGAGCGTCGATGTAGGAAACAATTGTGCGCACCCGTTGCAGATTGTCGGCGTTATCGGGTGGACAAAACAGCTTGGTGTCTGAATTTAAAGCATCGAGAACTTCAACCGCGCCGACGCAGCGCCCAGCGAAAAAGTTCGACTTTCCGGCAATGAAGTCTTTGCAGCCGCCCAAATAAAAATCGGCGCTGAACATGCGAGCGCTTGCGGCCGGTCCGGCATCCGCCTTCGAACCGAGCAATGCCAGGACGAGTGCAAAAACAAAACGAAGCATGGTCATCGAAACCCCTCCGGCCCAAGCCGCCATCATAGCAGCAAGCATAGTCTCACGCGCGCCGGGCGCCACAGTCGATTGCGCGGCCGACACAGTTATTTTCAGCACGATGCTCGAAGATTAAGGCGCGATCGACCCGGAAAGCGTGCCGTAGACCGCTTATTTGCCCCAGCCGAAATGATAGTTCAGCCCGGCGCGGACGATATCGTCACGCATTGAGACATTATCGGTCGGTGAGATACCGCAACTGGTGCCGCAATTGAACTTGCCGAGGTCGACATGAAGATATTCCGCTTTCGCGGTCCAATTGCCCGGTAATGCGATTTCGATGCCGCCGCCGACCGTCCAGCCCGCATTGGTCGTACTCGCTCCGGCAAAGCCGGGCGCCGTAGCGCGGATGTCGCCCAGCGCTAGCCCACCGGTGACGTACGGCAGGACACCGCCGAAAGCGTAACCGGCGCGTCCACGCACGGTCGAGAGCCAGCTATCGTTCGTGCTGCAGCCGGGGCAGAGCACAGCACCACTTGTACCTTTTAGGTTCGACCAATCGAGATCGCCTTCGAGACCAAGCACAGTATTGCCGAACTGCCAATTGTAGCCGCCTGTGCCGCCCACTTGAGCGCCGGAAAGATTGATTGCCGTCGATTGCGATTGCCACCAGGAGCGACCCCAGCCGCCGCCGCCATTGGCGCCGATATAGAATCCGGTCCAGTTATAGACGGGCGCCACTTGCGCCGGCGGCGCCTTGTAGAGGGATGCAACCGAAAGATCTGCCGCGGCCGCGCATTGCGCCGCAACGAGCGCGCCAGCAAGAAAAAATGCCCCGACAAACCTGTGCATTTCCGCAATTCCCCGCCGCTGTCTCCAGCGCCTGTCTGTTTACCGCGCCAAAATTATTACCGCGCCAAAATTAGCCAAGATTAGCCGCGACTTGGTTACCCTGGGCTTACCACCGTGATCCGTCCGGACGATCGCGGCCCTTTCCGCTACTTGGTTGATCAGAAAGGCAAAATTGTGCCCCTCCGACGGCACTGCAGCGGCGGCCGGCCGGTCCTAGATCCGGTCCGGCCTTCCCTGACATGGCCATGGTATAGTGGCCAAACAAGTCACCCATCGGCTTAAGTCAGGATGCAATGAATTGGATTTCCAACATGCGGCCGAAGATCCGCAGCATGCTTCGGCGCGAAGTTCGGGAGAATCTGTGGATCAAGTGCCCAGAAACCGGCCAGCTCGTCTTCTATAAAGATGTCGAGGCCAATCAATTCGTCATCCCTGGCTCGAACTACCACATGCGGATGAGCGCGACGGCGCGTCTCAAATCGATGTTCGACAATCAGACTTGGTTCGATATCGCGGTACCCGAGGTGCCGCTCGATCCGCTGCGGTTCCGCGACGAGCGACGCTATGTCGATCGGCTTAAAGATGCGCGCAGTAAGACTGGCCTCAACGATGCCGTGAAGCTCGGCTACGGAAAGCTTGACGGCTTTGCCGTCGTGATCGGAGCGCAGGACTTTGATTTCATGGGCGGCTCGCTCGGCATGGCCGCAGGCGAGGCTGTGATCAAAGGTCTCGACACCGCGGTCGAGAAAGGCTGTCCGTTCGTGATGTTCGCAGCCTCCGGCGGCGCACGGATGCAGGAGGGCATTCTCTCGCTGATGCAGTTGCCGCGCACCACAATCGCGGTGCAGCGCATGCGCGAGGCACGCAAGCCTTATATCGTCGTGCTCACCAACCCGACGACCGGCGGCGTCACCGCGTCATATGGCATGCTCGGCGATGTCCATATCGCCGAACCGGGTGCGCTGATCGGCTTTGCCGGCCCACGCGTCATCGAGCAAACCATCCGCGAGAAGTTGCCGGAGGGCTTTCAGAAGTCCGAATATCTGCGCGATCACGGCATGGTCGACATGGTGGTGCATCGGCACGAGTTACGGGGCACCATTGCAAAGTTATGCCGGTTGTTTCTGAAGGCGCCCGCCAGCGTGCCACAGTCGCGGCTTTTGGCGCCCGCGGCAGCTATGGCCGCAACGACCGCGTGAGCGCCCGCAACGCCCAAGCCGTGCCGATCGATGCCACGCTGGCGCGATTATTGGCGCTCCATCCCAAGCGGATCGATCTTTCGCTCGAGCGTATCGAGCGGCTCCTTGCCGCGCTCGGTAATCCGCAGCGGCGCCTGCCGCCGGCCATCCATGTCGCTGGGACGAACGGCAAAGGTTCCGCAATCGCGTTCATGCGCGCGGCCCTCGAAGCGGCCGGCACGAAGGTTCATGTCTACACCTCGCCCAATCTAGTCCGTCTCAATGAGCGTTTCCGGATCGGCCAAGACGGCGGCGGCCAGCTCGTCGGAGACGCCGAACTCGGTGAAACCCTTGCCGAATGCGAAGCTAAAAACGGCGGCGCGCCGATCACAGTGTTCGAAATGGAAACTGCCGCAGCGTTTCTGCTGTTCTCCCGCCATCCGGCCGATTTGACCTTGCTCGAAGTCGGACTCGGCGGGCGGCTCGACGCCACCAATGTCATTGAGCGCCCGCTAGCCAGCATCATCACCCGGGTGTCGCTCGACCATCGTGAATTTCTCGGTAACTCTCTCGCCGAGATCGCCGCTGAGAAGGCCGGCATTATCAAGCCGCACGTGCCGGCAATTATCGCGGGTCAGGCGCGCGAGGCGCTGGCCGTGATCGAGCGGCAAGCGGCGCGACTGCGCGCCCCGCTTAAAATCGCCGGCGAAAATTGGACCGCGACCGAGGAGCGGGGGCGGCTGGTCTATCAAGACGAGGACGGGCTACTCGATCTGCCGCCGCCCAGGCTCTATGGCCGACATCAGTTCGAGAATGCCGGCGCCGCTATTGCGGCGCTGCGGGCGAGCGGGCTCAAACTTCCCGCCGCCGCTTATGAAGCGGCCATGGTCCGCGTCGATTGGCCGGCGCGCATGCAGCGGCTTTCGCACGGCCGGCTTACCGATCTGGCACCCCCGGACAGCGAAGTTTGGCTCGACGGTGGGCATAATCCCGATGGCGGGCAGGCAGTTGCAGCCGCCCTTGCCGATCTCGAGGAGCGCGTGTCGCGGCCCGTCGTTCTGATAGTCGGTATGCTCTCGACCAAGGATTGCGCCGGGTTCCTGAAGAACTTTTCCGGTCTGGCGCGCCGCGCGATCACTGTGCCGATCCATCAGGAGAAGACGGTCCCGGCCGTCGAACTCGCCGAAGTCGCCGGCAAGGCTGGGATTCCGGCGCTGGCACGCGACGATCTCGAAAGCGCAATCACACTTGCCGGCAAACTCGATCTTCATCCGGCGCCACGCATCCTCATTACCGGCTCGCTCTATCTTGCCGGCGAGGTGTTGGCGGCAAACGGTACTCCGCCAGAGTGACCGCGCTGTTGGGACAGTAACTACCACCCACGGACCAAGGCCAAGGGCAAGCTTTTCAAGCGCAAGATTTTCAAGCAAGATTTTCAAGCGTTAGAGCCTGATTTCACCGAGATTGATGCTGGTTTCTAAATTGACTTGCAAAATCTTGGACCGCCCGCCGGAGAAGATCTGGATCGAATAACTTCCTGAATTCTCGTCTAGTCGATCGAATTTAAAATCACCGAAGCCATCTGTCGTGGTCACTGCGAGCGAGGCGCCGTCTTTGATTAACTGAACGCTCGCGCCCTCGACGCATTCGATGACGCCTTGGCGCTCTTCGGCGACCGAGCCGCCGATGAAGCATTTTGAATAGCGCCACAGATTGCGGTAGTAAACGCGCGGCTTGGTGCCGAGCTCGGGCTTGAGAACTTCGAGATTTTGCTCGCGTGCGAGCCTGGCCATCTCCTCGTCCTCGACCTTGATAGCGCGCATCGCGCCGGTCGGGCAGGATTGCTCGCCGCGAGTCTGTTGCCAGCCGCGATCGAGCAGATGCGCATCGAACGGCCAGGCCTGCGGCAACTGCAGCTCCTCGTTCCACCAGATGTGGCCGTAAGGGCAGGCGTCGACCAGTTGCCTCTGACCCTTGGCTTTCTCCGGATCGATGATGACGATGCCGTCGCGGCGCTTCTCAATTGCGCCCTGCGGCGCCGCTTTCATGCATGGAGCGTCGTCGCAGTGATTGCACATGGTGGGAACGTAGGCGATGTCGATCGTCGGCATTTGCCCGCGTTCTTTTTGCAGAATATTGATCCACTTGTGGCCGTGCTTGGGCATTGGCGCCGAGTAGCCGGGCCATTCATTGCCGACATATTCATCCATGGCGGCAAGCGCGCACAGATTGCAATTGGTGCACTCGGCCACGTCGATGATCATGTTCCATTTTTTCATCGCGGATACTCTGATTCCTGTCCGCCACCCTGAGGCGCGAGCGCAGCGAGCCCTCGGTCGGCATCCTTCGAGGGCCGCTTCGCGGCCACCTCAGGATGACGGCAATTTGTCATTTCGCCGGCAATAGGTGCGCTTGCTTGAGCGTGCGTTTGATTTCCTTGTCTTTCTCGGCGGCGGCAAAAGCCGCCGATATATGCTCGGTGCGGCCGTCCCAAAGTTCGATCTGCACTAGTGAATTGGCGCCGGCGAGCGAATGGGTGGTTTTGGTTTGCGTGCGCTCGGGCGTCAGCAGATTAAGACAGCCGCCGCGATCGACCGATTTGCCGGGCTCGCCCATCGGATCGTAGATCGCCGACGATTCGTAGCCATGCGCCACGCCGCGTGGCAACCGCTGTGTGGGTAGTGCGGCACAGATCACCGCCCCGCGGTCATTGAAGACCTTGACCAGATCGTGCTTGCCGATGCCGCGCGCTTTCGCGTCCTCGGCATTGATACGCACGATCCAGTAATAATAGCTGTCGACGTTGACCCGATGATCCTCGATGTTGAGCAGAAACGAATCCTTGCCGTCGCCCTGGGTGTGGAACGAATATTTCGAATGTGGCGTCAGCAATTGCAGCGGATAGCGCGTGAACAGATCGCCGGAATGTGCGCCTTCCCACGACGGTTCATATTTGACGATCGGCGGTCGTTCCGGATCATTGAAGCGTTTGAGCGAATTACATTCGAATTCAAGCTTGCCGGATTGGGTCTGCAACCCGCGCAAGTATTCCTCGGTATAGTCGGATGGCAGCGGCTGCGCCTCGGGTACATCCTTCTTGCGATTTTCGTAGAACCAACGGAACGACACCGGCGCGCGCAGCTTCTCCTTTTCCGATGGCACGACGAAATAGCCGCGCTTTAGGAATTTCCGCCACGAAATATATTTCGGCAGGTCGGATGCGAGAAAGACGCGCTTGACCCAATCGATCTCGTTGACGCCCTCGGAAAAATAGTTAGCGAGGCCGAGCGGCTTGCAAAGTTCGTTAAAGATCCAGAAATCGGATTGCGATTCACCCAACGGCTTGATCGCCGGCGCTTGAAACACGATGACGCGGTGATTGAGTTGTTGCTGGCCATGATGACCATAGCCGCCGAGTCCCGCCCATTCGCTGATATCGGCACGCTCGAAATTGGTGCAGGCGGGCAAGATGACGTCAGCGAATTTCGCTTCGCCTTCGAACCAGATCGATTGATTGACGACAAATTGCAGGTTCGGCGATTGATACATCCGCACCCAGCGATTGGTATTGTTCATGGTCGAAAGTATCGACCCGCCGTATTTGTAGAGCATGCGCACCGGCGCGTGGCCGGGCGCCGGATAGGCGAAGCGCGCGAATTGGTGCTCAATCGATTTTCCGACCCACGGATAGCCCTCGGCTTTGCCGTCGATGATCGCCTCAGGCACAAAAATGCGCGGGATACGCTGGCCATTTGAATTCATCGTCATCAGCTGCGGCATGCGCTGGTACAGCTCGACCGGCATCGCGGTATTGTCCAGGTCGCCTGACATGCCGCCGTCGGCATAGCCGGGAAAGTAGAAATTGAAATCGAGCGGGCAGCCCCACTGCAAGTTGCCCATGTTGACGCCGGGCTTGCCGAGGCCCTGCATGGCGACCAGGCAAACCATCACGCGCGCCCACTGAATTCCGGTCTGGTTGCGGCAGGCGCCGCCGTGGCCGTTGCCCCAGCCGCCGGGGGCGAGATAAACGCGCTTGCTACCCCATTCGCGAGCCAGCGCGCGAACATCTTTGGCCGGAACGCCGGTCTCTATCTCCTGCCACTCCGGCGTTTTCGCAATGCCGTCCTCTTCGCCGAGCAGGTAGGCCTTCCACTTGTCGAAGCCGACCGTGTGCGTCTCGACATATTGTTTGTCGTAGAGACCCTCCTTGATCCAGACGTAGGCGATCGCCATGGCCATTGCGACCGACGTGGTCGGTTTTGGCGCGAACCATTTCCCAGGCAGAAATTGCGCGCTGGCATTGTAATAGGGGTCGACATGAACGACTTTGATCCCGAGCTTTTTCAGCCATTGCCGGCGCGTGGTGCCCTCCTGCGCGCCGTAGGATCCTGACGTCGATTCCGGATCAGCCGCCCAAAACACGATCATGTCGCAGTTTTGCAGGCAGTCTTCGACCGTGCCGTAGGTTTCCGACTGGCCGACGCGCAGCGTGTAACCCCAGTGATGCACCGCGCCCCAGTACCAGCCCTCCCAGGAATCCGGATTGTGATGGATGCGCGTCATGCCAACGGCATTGGCGAAACGGAACAGCGCCGAAAGATAGTAACCGACATTGCCCCAGGTATGGTGCGAGCCGTGTGAGAATGCGATCGAGCCCGGACCATATTCGCGTTTCTGCCGTTTGATCTCGTCCGTGACGAGCTTGATCGCCTCGGCCCATGAGATACGCACGTAATCGGACTTGCCGCGATTGTGCGGATTGCGTTCGCCATTAGGATCGAAATCGACGCGCTTCATCGGATAGAGCAGGCGATCCGGCGAGTAGACGATTGATTTCGCGTTTTGCCCGTGCGGCGCCAGGGTAGTTTTGCGCGGCGGCGTCAGTTGTTGCCCTCTCGCTTCGATCGTCCACGATGCGCCGTCCTCGTCGCTGAGGTCGATCGGCGTCATGCGCAAGATTTTGCCGTCCTTGACGTCGACAAAGACCGGCCCGCCATTGGTCATGTTGCAGTAACGAATAACGCCGCCGCGAAGTTTCTTGCCAAATTTGAACCCGGCCGATTGGCTCATCATCAGAGTTTGCGCAAACCAATTGGTGAGATGCTCCGGCCCCTCGACGGTAAGAACGAAATCCTTCTGCGCATTAATCTGGTCGAGCCAATTGATCGGCGGCATCAAAAGCGAAGCGCCGATCGCGGCATTCTTGAACATCAATTTGATGTCGGGATTGGCATGCAATCCGGCACGTGAGATCACATCGCCGCCCTTGAACTCGATCCAGCGGCCGATTTCCTCGTCGCGCGTCATGATCTGAGCGATGAAATCGTGTTCTTTCAGCCGCGCCTTGAGCGCGGGGTTCCGCCTTGCCGCATATTTGAGAAGCCGCGCCGCACCCAAAAGGATTATTGGCAATTTCACCCTCGCGAGCACCATGGCGCCCTCCTACGCACACAAGCGCGTCGGTTGCGGGAAGTCCGAGCCGCTGCCGCGCGCCTGCCTTGGATAGTCCGATCTTGCAATAATTCCGTGGGTTTGGACAGTCCGAGATAACACTTAGCGTGCCACGATATTGGCCATTTCACTTTGCCGGCCGGCGAGAAACAGCCGCATATTGTCGACGATGAGCGGCATGATGAAATTTTCGTATTCGACGATATAGCCGCCAACATGCGGCGTGATGAATACGTTAGGCAGGTTCCAGAACGGGCTGTCCGGCGGCAGCGGCTCGGTCCGGAAAACGTCTAACGCGGCGCCGGCGATACGACGCTCGCGCAAAGCCGCGATAAGCGCCGGCTCGTCGACGGTCTGGCCGCGGCCGGCGCTGATGTAATACGCATTGGGCTTCATCGCCGCCAATAAGGCGGCGTCGAACAGCGCCGAATTTTCAGGCGCTGCCGGCAGCACGTTTATGAGGTAATCGGCTTTACTTGCTGCGTCCCGCAAACGATCGGTCGGCATAATCTCATCGAACCCATCAGCCGTGCGCGGCGTGCGGCTCACTCCAATCACATGCATGCCGAGCGCTTGGAGGAGATCGCCGATCGCCCCACCGACAATCCCCGCGCCGACGATTACCGCCGTCTTGCCGTAGAGCGTGGTCCAAAGCCGGCGCTGCCAGATATGCTGCCGATGGTCTTCTGCTTGACACTTGGCATCGTGACTCATCGCCATCATTAAGTAGAGCACGTGCTCGCGCATCGGCACGCCATGGACGCCGCGTCCGCTGGTAATAAGAACTTCGCGCTTTAACGACGGACAGCGCAAGAAGTGGTCCACCCCGGTCGCCAGCGACTGAATCCATTTTAGCCGCGGCGCATTGCGCAGCATTTGATCGCGGATTTCGATGCCGAACATAATCATCACGTCGATATCGGACAGATCGTCGGAGACTTCCGCGGCGGCATGGAAGAGCTTGAACGCAAGACTCGGAAATTTCGCCTGCAGCCGATCGCGATAGAGTTCGGCATGAATATCAACAACCAGAACTTTGACCGGCATGGATGTTGGATTCCGGCTCCGCGGTACCTTTGCCGCTTTACGCAGCGGTCAGCTGCGCAAGTCCGAGATGCTTGGCGGCGTTATGTGCGGCAATCGCCTCGCGTACCGGCTCAGGGATCGCAACCCGATCGATGAATTCGCCGGCTTCCTGCGCGGATTCGAATGGATAATCGGCGGCGAACATCACGCGCTCGTGGCCGAGCGCCGCGATCGTACAGTTAAGCGGCTCGGCCGAGCACATGCCGGACGTCGTTACCACGAAATTGTCTTTAAAATATTGCGATGGCGGCTTGCCGAGCTTGATCGCATAAAAATTCGGCCCGGCGCGGCTATCGAACCGCCACAGCAGAAATGGGATGGTTTCGCCAAGGTGACCGAGGCCGAGCCTGGCGCGCGGAAAGCGGTCGAACAAGCCGCTGAAAATCAGCCGCAAGGCGTGCGATCCAGTTTCGAAAGTCCATTCCCAGGTCGCGCGCCGCAGGCCCTTGTGGCCTTCCAGGACCGGGGCGGAGGTTACAGGATCGGTCGGATGCAGGTAGATCAGCGCGCCAAGCGCTTGCGCGCGCTCCCAGAACGGATAGAGCGCCGGATCATCGAGATATTGACCATTGGTATGGCCGTTGATCATGGCGCCGCAGAATTTAAGTTCGCGCATGCAACGCTCCAGTTCGTCGGCCGCTGCGCGCGCGTTCTGCATGGCAAGATGCGCGAAGCCCGAATAACGGTCCGGCCGCTTTTCAATCTGTTGCGCAAGAAAATCGTTGGCCGCGCGGGCTCGGCGTACTGCTGTTGTGGCATCGCGCTCGGCCTGCACGCCGGGGCCCGCTAACGCCAGCACCGCGCGCGATATGCCGGCCTCGTCCATGGCGGCGAGCCGCATTTCGCCGAAATCCGTCAGCCGCGCTAGCGCCTTCTGTCGGCGCTCCGCAGGCAGGTCCACGGCCGTGGGATTCCAGTATTCGATAAAATCGGGGCAGAGGAAATGCTCTTCGAGCGCGATCTTCTTGACCATCCGTCTCCTCGGGCGCGGGGCAGCAAAACAAGCGAGCCGTCGCTCTCTCTCTCTCTCTCTCTGTACCTCATAATCGATATTCGGTACAAACGCAGTTCTTAAGCGTCGCACAACACGAAATAGAGTGGAGGAGAGCGCCCGTGACGAAGACAATTCGCGGGGTGACGTTCGAGGAAAACGAAAGCAATGCGATGGGACTTGAGTTTTACAACCTGTCGCATCGTTTCGGTTATCAGTCGCCGAACTGGCCGTATTTCGAAGACGTCAAGATCGAACGCATTCATTACATGGCGAAGTCAGGTGTGCTGTCGCAGCGCATCACCACCTCGATGCACAATACGACCCATATCGATGCGCCCGCTCACGT
>DASZCJ010000417.1:0-10465 GCA_035943155.1 Xanthobacteraceae bacterium
TGGTTCAAGCGCGTAGCCCGCGGCGGCAAGGCTTCCACCATCTTCAGCTTGCCGCTGCGGACCCGCCCTCGGCGACTCCCCGCCGGGGGCATTTCTTTTAGTGCAAAGTCTCTTAGTCCGAAATCTGCCGCGCTACTCGCCGCGGACCACCTCCGTGTAGTCCGGCTCTTTATCGAGAAAGCCGCGCTCCATCATCCAATCGACTTTCTCTTTGAATTCATCGGGCCGGTAGGTCTTCACGCCGACGAGTTCGGGCATCATGCCGCCGGCGCGCTGGTCGGGAGCGAGATCGCGCAGCACTTGGTCGCGCGAGCGATCCTCGTTCTCGCGCAGCCAGGCGATCGCGCGGTTAAGCGCGCGGCGAAGTTTTGCCGCTGTCTCTTGGTCTACGTCCGCGCCGGCGACGATGCCGCCGCGCCAGCGCAAGTCGGCAAGTTTGCGGGCGCCGGCGGCGAGCGCGCGGCTGACCAGCGGCTCCATCAGTGCCGCGGCTTCGGTCGCGCCGCTTAAGAGCGCATCGAGCCGATCATTGGCGTGCACGAGCTTGATCTCGGCAAAGGCAACGCCGGCAGCTTCAAGCGCTTCGATCGCGGCATAGAAGGTGCCGGCGTGCCAGGTCACTGCGATCGGCACATTGCGCAGTTCAGTGAGCGATTGGATTGGCGAATCCTTCCGCACCATCAGCGCGCCGGTGCGCACCGTCGTGTCGAGCCCGATGATCTTGCCGCCGCCGAGCGCTTGCACGCGCTCGATCGCACCCCATTCGCAGACCGGATAGACTTCAAGCGCGCCTTTCTGCAATTGCGATTCTTTCCAGCGCTTCGAGAAATCCTCGACCCGGCCCGCGGTGCCTTTTGGATTGTCTTCGTGATATTCGACATTGAGGCCTTCGGCGGCAAAGAAGCCCTGCTCGACGGCGACCCGCCACGGGCGATCGTGGGCGTTGCTGTCGCATTGTAGACGGATGGTTCGGGTCATTGCAGGTCCTTTGGCTCTCATCGACATTCAAGGCAGAAAGTTAGATAAAGTGCCGGTTGCGTTCAACGCGATGGCGGCACATTCGGCAATTGACGATGCGCACTATTCCGGCCCGCTATCGTCGTCGCGGCGGATTTCCGGGGAAGCCCGCTCGTCATAGCCGTGCCGGCTCGAATAGAACAGCAACGTCATCAGCGCGACGCCGATCAACAGTGAGAACACGACCCCGATCGTCATGGCCACATAACCGACCTCCGGCATCGGCGGGCCTTCGATCGAGGTCCAGCCGCGCACGGCGAACCAGGAGGCCGCGACCAACAGCCCGAGCAGCGCCACGACAAGGGCGATCGTTCCAAGTGTCGTCGTTTTCTTGTGCGCCGGCGCGCCGGGGCGGTCCATCCCCGCAACATAATCGCGGCGACGGCCGAATGTGAGATGCGGAGCTAAATTCGGTGAGTACGCATCGGGAAGCCACTGATCCCTTCACGTCATGGTCGCTTTCACATCATCATCGCTCTTAAGCCATGGTTGCATTCACGTCATTGCCGTTTTCAAATTGGCATCGATTTTGTCGAGAAAGCCGGTGGTGGAAAGCCACTTCTGCTGCGGACCGACGAGCAAGGCGAGATCTTTGGTCATAAAGCCCGCCTCGACCGTGCCGACGGTGACCTTTTCCAGGGTGGCGGCAAACTTCGCCAGTTCGGCATTGTTGTCGAGCTTGGCGCGGTGCGCGAGGCCGCGGGTCCAGGCGAAAATCGAGGCCACCGAATTGGTCGAGGTTTCACGGCCCTTCTGGTGTTCGCGATAGTGCCGCGTCACCGTGCCGTGGGCGGCTTCCGCCTCGACCACTTTGCCGTCAGGGGTGGTGAGGACCGAGGTCATCAGTCCGAGCGAGCCGTAGCCTTGAGCGACGGTGTCCGACTGCACATCGCCGTCGTAGTTTTTGCAGGCCCAAACATAGCCGCCCGACCATTTCAGCGCCGCCGCAACCATGTCATCGATCAGCCGGTGCTCGTAGGTCAGCTTCTTCTCGGCGAACTTGTCCTTGAACTCGGCGTCGAACACGTCCTGGAAAATATCTTTGAACCGCCCGTCATAGATTTTGACGATGGTGTTCTTAGTCGAGAGGTAGAGCGGATAGCCGCGATTGAGCGCGTAGTTCATCGAGGCGCGGGCGAAGTCGCGGATCGAGTCGTCAAGATTGTACATCGACATAGCGACGCCGCTGCCGGGAAATTGGAAGACTTCGCGTTTGATCTCCTCGCCATCGTCGCCGATGAAGGTGAGATAAAGCTTGCCCTTGCCTGGCACGAGAAAATCGGTGGCGCGGTACTGGTCGCCAAAGGCGTGACGGCCGATGATGATCGGCTTGGTCCAGCCCGGCACCAGCCGCGGCACGTTCTTGCAAATAATCGGCTCGCGGAAGATCACCCCGCCGAGAATGTTGCGGATTGTGCCGTTCGGCGAACGATACATTTCATGCAGATTGAATTCCTTTACGCGCGCCTCGTCCGGGGTGATGGTGGCGCACTTTACCGCTACACCGACTTTTTTGGTGGCTTCAGCGGCGTCGATCGTGATCTGGTCGCGCGTTTCGTCGCGCTTCTCCATGCCAAGATCGAAATAGAGTAGGTTGATATCGAGATAGGGGTGGATCAGCTTGTCCTTGATGTATTTCCAAATGATCCGGGTCATTTCGTCGCCGTCCATCTCGACTACCGGATTGGCGACTTTGATCTTGTTCATTGGGATTTAGACCTTTGCGGCGCGTAATGGTGGAACGGCAGGGGTGGCGCGCTTCCGATAGAACAAAGCCCCGCCGCGTCGGCGGCGTGGCTATAGCACCCGCGCCGCAGCGGAGAAAGCCGGCATTGGTGAGGCCGCAACGGCGGCTCGGCAAGCCCGAAAATCCATACAGCATCGTTTGAAGTGCTAGAGTTTTCCGAAAGAGCTGGCGTGTCGCGATATGCGTTCCGGGTTTGCCGCTGCGGCGGCCAGGAGTGCGGTGCGGAGAATTTATGCCCGGAGCAGGGACCGATAGGACCGAGGAGTGGAGCGCCGGTCGCGCCCCGATCGTCGTGCTCGTCGAGCCTCAGCTGGGCGAAAATATCGGCGCCGCGGCGCGCGCCATAGCGAATTTCGGCCTTTCTCAGCTTCGACTCGTTAATCCGCGGCAGGGCTGGCCGAACGATAAGGCGCGGATGATGGCAACCGGCGCGGGCCGGGTAGTCGATGCGGCGGCCCTCTACCCAAACTTGGCGGAAGCAATCGGCGATTGCAGTTTTGTTATCGCGACCACCGCGCGGGCGCACGATCAGGCCAAGCCGGTCATCGGACCGGCCGAGGCCGCGGAGTTAATGGCGCCGCGCGTTGCAGCCGGCGAGAACGTCGCCATCCTGTTCGGACGCGAGCGCAACGGCCTTGAGAACGATGAAGTGGCGCTTGCCGATGCCATCCTGACGCTTCCGGTCAATCCGGCTTTCGCTTCGCTCAATTTGGCGCAGGCCGTCGTCATTGTCGCCTACGAATGGTTCAAACTTGCCGGCGGCGGCAAGCTGCCATTCGGGCAGCCAAACAAATCCGCGCCGGCGCCGAAGCAGCAATTGCTTACCTTCTTCGCGGCGATTGAGCGTGAGCTCGAGAAGGTCGAGTTCTTCCGCCCGCCGGACAAGCGGGACACGATGCAAATCAATCTGCGCAATATCTTCACCCGCATGCAGCCGACGCGGCAGGACATCCAAACGCTGCACGGGGTGATCATGGCGATCGCCGAAGGCCGCAAAGGGCCGGCGCGCGGCGGCGTGTTGGACGGCGAACAGGCCGAACTGTTACGCGCATTATTGGCCGAGCATGGCGGCGGCCGCGTTCCGAAGGAGCGCGGACCGGTGCGCGGCTTGGCGCGTCTACTTCGCCGCAACCCGACCGAAGGCGAGCGGGCGTTGTGGACGGCACTGGTCAATGATCGCCGCTTCGCCGGCCGCGGCTTCAAGCGGCAAACACCGGTCGGCCAGCACATCTGCGATTTCGTGTCGTTCCCGCTCCGGCTCGTCATCGATCTGGTGCCTCACGAGGAGAGCGCGGCCGCGGCCGCGGCGCGGGCACAAAAGCGCGCTTGGCTCGCCGAACGCGGTTATCGCATTGTCGAGATAGGCGCAGCGGAGGTGGAGGCTGATCTGGCGGCCACCCTGGACCGGCTCGCGCGGGCGATCAGCCCTTGAGCACCTTCATCGCCGACGCGGCGCCGGCGCGCAGCATGGCAAGGTCGCTCGACACAGCGAGAAATTTCACGCCGCGCTTGGCCAGCGCCGTGGCGCGCTCGGCGGAATGACAATAGGCGCCTGGGATTTTTTTCACGCGCTGCGTCGCCGCGATCAGCTTGTCGAGCTCGCGTTCGACATCCTTCGACAATGGATCGAGGGTTTTTCCGTCCGACAGGGCAATCGACAAATCGGAGGGGCCGAGAAAAAAGCCATCGATGCCGGGTGTAGCGATAATGGCGTCGAAGTTTTGCAAGGCGGTCCGCGTCTCGATCATCGCCAGCGTGACGATATGGTCATTGGCCTCGCGCAAATAGATCGATTGATCGGTCAGACCGGCCAATGTCGTCGCGCGATGCGGGCCCCAGCTGCGCTCGCCGATCGGCGGGAACTTGGCCGCGGCGGCGAAGGCGCGCGCGTCGGCGGGTGTATTGATCATGGGCGCGATGATGCCCTCGGCGCCGAAATCGAGCACGCGGCTTACCAGCGCGAAATCGCCGAATGGCACGCGCACCAGCGGTGCGGCTCCGCCCTGCCGAATGGCGGCAATACCCGCAAGGATACTATTGACATCCCATAGGCCGTGCTGGCTTTCGACCGTTACTGCCGCAAAGCCGTCGCGGCCAAGCGTTTCCGCGATCAACGGGTAGGGTAGCCCGCACCAGCCGGAGAATACCGTCTCTCCCGCGCGCAGACGGCTCGCAAGCGTAAAAGCAGGGATGGCCATCTCAAATCGCCATTCTCAAATCGCCATCCGCAAAATCACCCGGAGTTGTCTTAAGTTACTTATCTTACGTTATCTGCCGGCCTTAATATCGGCGAGCGCCCTGGCCAGCAGCTCGGTCATGGTGCGATCGATCTGGTGCTCGGACTGAACCACGCCCTTGGCTTCGAAATCCTTGCGGATCTTCGCCAGCACCCCAGGCTCACCGCCTTGATCTAAAGCGCTCATCACGATGGAGAGCGCATAGCTGTCCGCCTCGGCGCCGCTTAAGCCGAGCTTTTCCGCCGCCCACAGCCCGATCATCTTGTTACGGCGCGCCGTCGCCTTGAATCGCAATTCTTCGTCGTGTGCGAATTGCTGTTCGAATGCTTCTTCGCGCCTGTCGAATGTGGTCATTGTCCTTGTCTCTAACCGCGGATGGAACAGGGAATTAAGCGCAAATCACCTGCGGCCTTGCATATCGAGGCTAGCGCGTCAAGGCAACGCCTATCCGTCACGCACAATGACGTTGCGGGCACCGGCGCGCAGGTCAAAGTCGATTGTACTCCGCTTCGCCTTCGGCTAGCTTTTGTGTTGCGAAGTGGCCGCTGAGTTGAGTCGCGCCCACTTTCGCCGCCGCGGATCTCGACAGCCGAAATGGAGCCACGGCATTATCATGGACTTCACCAAACCCCGGTACACTCCGATGAGCCGCCGTCGCCGTATTTATGAAGGCAAGGCGAAAGTCCTCTATGAAGGACCCGAGCCTGGAACACTGATCCAGCACTTCAAGGACGACGCGACCGCCTTCAACGCCAAGAAACATCAGGTGATCGAAGGCAAGGGAGTCCTGAACAACCGGATTTCCGAATACGTCTTCCAGCACCTCAACGACATCGGCGTGCCGACGCATTTCATCCGCCGGCTCAATATGCGCGAGCAGTTGATCCGTGAGGTCGAAATCATTCCGCTCGAAGTCGTGGTGCGCAATATCGCCGCTGGATCGCTGTCGCAGCGGCTCGGCATCGAAGAGGGCACGCAGCTGCCGCGCTCGATCATTGAGTTCTATTACAAGAACGATCAGCTCAACGATCCGATGGTGTCGGAGGAGCACATCACCGCTTTCGGTTGGGCGACGCCGCAGGAAATCGACGACATCATGTCGCTCGCGATCCGCGTCAATGATTTCCTCTCCGGCCTGTTCCTCGGCGTCGGTATACGCCTTGTCGACTTCAAGATGGAAACCGGCCGGCTGTGGGAAAACGATCTTATGCGGATCGTGGTGGCCGACGAGATTTCGCCGGACTCCTGCCGGCTTTGGGATATCAAATCGAACGAGAAGCTCGATAAAGATCGCTTCCGCCGCGATCTCGGCGGCCTCGTCGAAGCCTATACCGAAGTCGCCAAGCGGCTTGGGATCATGAGCGAGGGCGAGCGGCCGCAAGGCACCGGACCGGTCCTCGTCAAGGGCTAAGCGCAATTTCGCCGCTTGGTTGCCGAGCCGGCAACGAAGCCTATGACTGTTCTGACGGCGCTGGGATTTTCTTCCCCAGATTTTGCCCGATCCCGCCCTCTGTGTTGCGGCGGCGCCGATTCATACCTATTGAATGAGGCATGAAGGCTCGCGTCACCGTTACGCTCAAGACCGGCATTCTCGATCCGCAAGGCAAGGCGATTGAAGGCGCCCTGCGGTCGCTCGGCGTCGGCGGGGTCACCAGTGTGCGCCAGGGCAAGGTCTTCGAGATCGAAATCGAAGGCGCCGATCGCGCCGGCGCCGAGGCCGCGCTCAAAAGCGCCGCCGAAAAACTACTCGCCAACACTGTGATCGAAAACTATCGCATCGAGCTCGGCGGACAATGAAAGCTTATCGACTGGCATGAAATCGGCTGTCGTCGTTTTCCCCGGAATCAACCGTGAGCGCGACATGGCGCGCGCGCTGCGGCTGGCTTCCGGCCGCGAGCCGGCGATGGTCTGGCACGCTGAAACCGCGCTGCCGGCGGGCACCGATCTCGTCGTTATTCCCGGCGGCTTCTCCTATGGCGATTATCTGCGCTGCGGCGCCATTGCCGCGCGCGCTCCGATCATGGACGCGGTGCGCGGCTTCGCCGCCAAAGGCGGGCTCGTGCTGGCGATATGCAACGGTTTTCAGATCGCCTGCGAAGCAGGCTTGCTGCCCGGCGTATTGATGCGCAACGCCCAACTTCGTTTTATCTGCCGCGATGTCTATTTGCGGGTCGAGCGCTCCGATACGCCATTCACGCGTGGCTACAATGCCGGGCAGGTGATCCGTGTCCCGGTGGCTCATGGCGAAGGCAATTACATCGCCGACGGAGAGACCATCGCGCGGCTCGAGAGCGAGGGCAGGGTGGCATTCCGCTACTCGTCGCCGGACGGCATGATCGATCCGAATTGGAACCATAACGGCGCGATGAACGGCATTGCCGGCATCCTCAATGAGCGCGGCAACGTGCTGGGGATGATGCCGCATCCCGAGAATCACGTCGAAGCATCGATGGGGCGGACCGACGGCCGCGGCCTTTTCGCCGGGCTTGTGGATCACTTCAAGGTCGCCGCGTGAACCAAACGCTATCCGTGATCCCGAGCGAACCTCCCATCACCCCCGAACTGATCGCCCAGCACGGGCTCACGCCGGAGGAATACGAGCGCGTCGTCAAACTTCTCGGCCGGACGCCAAGCTTCACCGAGCTCGGCATCTTCTCGGCGATGTGGAACGAGCATTGCTCGTATAAATCGTCGAAAATCCATTTGCGCACGCTGCCAACCAAGGCGCCGTGGGTGATCCAGGGACCCGGCGAAAACGCCGGCGTCATCGACATCGGCGATGGGCTCGCCGTCGTGTTCAAGATGGAGAGCCACAACCACCCAAGCTATATCGAGCCCTATCAGGGCGCCGCGACCGGCGTGGGCGGCATTTTGCGCGACGTGTTCACGATGGGCGCGCGGCCGATCGCCTGCCTCAATGCGCTGTCGTTCGGCGACCCCAAACATCCGAAGACGCGCGCGCTGGTCGCCGGCGTCGTCGCGGGCATCGGCGGCTACGGCAATTCATTCGGCGTGCCGACGGTCGGTGGCGAAGTCCGTTTCGATCGGCGCTATGACGGCAATTGCCTGGTCAATGCCATGGCGGTCGGCCTCGCTGAAACGGACAAAATCTTCTACGCCAAAGCGACCGGGGTCGGCATGCCGATCGTCTATCTCGGTTCGAAAACCGGGCGCGATGGCATTCACGGCGCCACCATGGCCTCGGCGGAATTCGGCGCCGATGCCGAGGCGAAGCGGCCGACGGTCCAGGTCGGCGATCCGTTTTCGGAAAAGCTTCTGCTCGAGGCCTGTCTGGAGATCATGGCCAAGGGCTGCGTCATCGCCATTCAGGATATGGGCGCCGCCGGGCTGACCTGTTCGGCCGTGGAGATGGGCGCAAAGGGCGATCTCGGTGTCACGCTCGATCTCGACAAGGTGCCGTGCCGCGAAACCGCCATGAGCGCCTATGAGATGATGCTGTCGGAAAGCCAGGAGCGGATGCTCATGGTGCTCAAGCCCGACAAAGAAAAGGATGCCGAAGCAATCTTCCGCAAATGGGGTCTCGACTTTGCCGTGGTCGGCGAAACCACGCCGAGCAAGCGCTTTATCGTACGCCACGGCGGCGCCGTAGTCGCCGATCTGCCGATCAAAGAACTCGGCGACGAGGCGCCGGTCTACCAGCGGCCATTCACCGAAGCCCGCAAACAAGCTGAGATCGAACCGGCTTCCGTGAAAGCGCCGGTGGGCATCGCCGATGCACTCGAAGCGTTGATCGGCTCGCCGGATCTGTGCAGCAAACGCTGGGTTTGGGAGCAATACGACCACGTTATTCTTGGCAATACCGTGCAGCGGCCGGGCGGCGATGCTGCGGTCATTCGGATCAATGACGGCCCCAAAGCGCTGGCGCTAACGGCCGACGTGACGCCGCGCTATTGCGAGGCCGATCCGTTCGAAGGCGGCCAACAAGCGGTCGCCGAAGCTTATCGCAATCTTTGCGCAGTCGGCGCGAAGCCGCTGGCGCTTACCGACAATCTCAACTTCGGCAATCCGGAACGGCCCGACATCATGGGGCAATTCGTCGGCTGCGTGCGCGGCATCGGCACAGCCGCTCGCGCGCTCGACTTTCCGGTCGTGTCGGGCAACGTGTCGCTCTACAACGAGACTAACGGCCGCGCCATTCTGCCTACTCCAACGATCGGCGGCGTCGGGCTCATCGATGAATTCACCAAGTCGATGACGATCGCGTTTAAGGGCGAAGGCGAGGCCATCCTTGTGATCGGCGAAACCCGCGGCTTACTCGGGCAGTCGCTCTATTTGCGCGATCTCTGCGGCCGGGAGGACGGCGCGCCGCCACGGGTCGATCTTGTCGCCGAGCGGCAGCACGGCGACTTCGTCCGCACCCTGATCCGCGACGGCTTGATCACGGCGGCGCACGATGTTTCCGATGGCGGGCTCCTCGTTGCGCTCGCGGAAATGGCGATCGCGTCCGGCAGCGGAGCGGTCTTGGAATCCCCATCCGAGCTTCCCGCCCACGCTTTCTGGTTCGGCGAAGATCAAGCCCGTTACGTCGTTACGGCCAGCAACGTCGAACCGATTATGGAACGGGCCAAGGCTGCAGGCGTGCCGCTCATTCCGCTTGGCGCGACCGGAGGCGCCGTCATTTCGCTCAGCGGTGAGCAACCGCTGCGCGTTGCCAATCTTAAACAGCGTTTCGAGGCATGGCTGCCGGCCTATATGGCGCGCTCGCATTGAGGGATGGGCGGCGCATTGTCACCTGAGCTGGCGCCACATTGACGCTTGCCACCGCCCGCCGCATTGTGGTTGCAACATTGCACAAATTGCTATGCTCGGGCTGTGCAATTGGCCCAAGGGCCGGTGACGACAACATGCCGATGGCTGCGAACGATATCGAGCGGTTGATCCGCGCGCGCATACCCGATGCGGAGGTGACGATCCGCGATCTGGCTGGCGACGGCGACCATTATGCCGCAACCGTCATCGCCGAATCGTTTCGTGGCAAGTCCCGCGTCCAGCAGCACCAGATTGTCTATGAGGCGCTTAAGGGCGAAATGGGCGGCAAGCTCCATGCCTTGGCGCTGCAAACCGGTACGCCGGAGCGCTGAGCCAGCCGCTGACGGCCAAGTTGCCGTTAGCGTAGATTCCAAGCTGCGCTCGCGATTTTCGGTAATTTGGCATGCAATGCCGGCATTGCAATGCGGCATGGGCTTTGCGTTCGATTTAGACTACATATATGCCCCGCATGCGGATGGGATTCGGCGTAAGAGGGTTGCGCCGCCGCCAACAAGGACGATTGTGATGGGTATCGAGCAATTCATCGCCAATGAGGTCAAAGCCAACGACGTCGTGCTGTTCATGAAGGGCACGCCACAATTTCCGATGTGCGGCTTTTCCGGACAGCTCGTGCAAATTCTCGATTACCTGGGCGTTCCTTATAAAGGGCTCAACGTCCTCGAAAACGACGACC
>DASZCJ010000418.1:0-1935 GCA_035943155.1 Xanthobacteraceae bacterium
CGGAATAATTAAAGCCCGCCAAGCGTTTATTATACGCGATCAGGGCGCTTTTGCGGCACCAGCCAAGAGCGATTCATACAGCAGCACCCCCACACCCGCAACAATCGTGACATCAGCGAGGTTGAACACATACCAGCGAAATTCGAAGCTTGATGTTTCGAGGTGGAAAAGTACGAAATCCATCACCCCCGGCCAGTGCAGCCGGTCGATGGCATTGCCGACGGCGCCGCCGATGATCAACCCGAGCGACGCCGCGGTCAGCCGCGATGTTGACCGCGCCAACCAGCCCCACAGGAAACCGACCGCAGCAACTTTGAAAGCGAACAAAGCCCATTCGCCGATCGGCCCTTGCTGCGGAAACAGGCCATAGCTGATCCCGGTATTCCAGGTCAGGACCAATTCGATAAAGCGCGTGATCGGAAAATGACCGCGGCCGCCGAGATCGAAGTCCAACAGCAGCCAGAACTTCGATGCCTGATCGGCAAGGCAAGTCAGCGCCGCGACTATCAAACCAAACGCAGTCAGCCGTCCCCACAGGTAGGACGCGGCTTCGCGATGCGGCATCGCAGCGGTCAATATAGCCCCCTACTCGGCCGCTACTCGGCCGCCTTGCGCATGGCTTCCCATTCACGCAGCGCCTGCGCGTCACGCGGCGTGACATCGGGAAATTGTGGATCGAGCCCGACCGCAGGAGAAATTTTCCAGGAGCGCGCGCATTTGCGCCCTTCGGCAAGCTGCGGAACCACCGCGACGCCGGGCACGTCCGGCAACCGGAATGCGTCCGGCGGACCCTCGCCTGCAACCAAAACTGCGCCTGAAGTGATGCAAAGCTCGGCGAGATCGACGTCCACGGCCGCGGCGAACAGATCTTGATCGGCGACATGGATAATCGGATGCGCCTCGAGCGCGGAACCGATTCGCTTGTTAGCGCGCTCGATTTCCAGCGCGCCGGTAACGACGCGACGAATGATGCGCAGCTTACGCCATTTCTCAGCGAGCACGTCGTTGCGCCAGCCGGCCGGCACGGACGGAAAAGGCTCAAGATGCACCGACTGTGCCGCCGGATCGCGCGCCAGCCATGCCTCCTCCGCCGTGAAGCAGAGCATCGGCGCGAGCCAGCAAACAGTGGCGCGAAACAGATGGTCCAGCACCGTGAGACACGATTTGCGCTTCGCCGATGAATAGGGATCGCAATAAAGCGCGTCCTTACGGATATCGAAATAGAACGCCGAGAGATCGACTGTCATGAACGCATTGAGCGCGGCAAAAATGCGTTTGTAATCGAAGTCCGCGTAGGCCGCACGGACAAGCCGATCGAGTTCGGCGAGCCGATGCAGCATCAGCCGTTCAAGTTCCGGCAACGCTTCCGGCAGAGCTTCCGGTGCGGTTTCCGGCGCGATGCGATCAGCGGAATGAAAATGCGCCAGATTACCCAGCATCCAACGCAGCGTGTTGCGCAGCTTGCGATAGGTGTCGACGGTCGTTTTGAGGATCTCAGCGCCGATACGCAGGTCATCCGCATAATCGGCGGCGCAGACCCACATTCGCAGAATGTCGGCGCCGGCTTTGTGCATCACGTCCTGCGGCGCCGTGACATTGCCGAGCGACTTCGACATTTTGCGGCCGTCCTCGTCGAGGACGAAACCGTGAGTCAGCACGATGTCGAACGGCGCACGCCCGCGCGTGCCGCAGCTTTCCAGCAGCGAAGACTGAAACCAGCCGCGATGCTGATCGGAGCCTTCCAGATACATGACCGCCTCGCCGCCCGCCGCCTTGCGTTTGATGTGAGCGAGCGCTGAAAAGTGCTGCGGGTCCTCAAGTACAAATGCGTGCGTCGATCCGGAATCGAACCAGACGTCGAGGATGTCGTCGACTTTCTGCCAGCCATCGTTTGTGAGCTTGCCGAGGAAACGCTCGCGCGCACCGGGTTTGTAC
>DASZCJ010000419.1:0-2204 GCA_035943155.1 Xanthobacteraceae bacterium
AGCGAATGGCCCTTCGGCGACAGCTTCACCGCGACCTCGCGATTGCTATTGAGCGAACGGGTGCGTGTGACCAGCCCGTTGCGAATAAGACGCGTGACCAGCCGCGACAAGGTCGAGACTTCGATACTGGTGTGATCGGCCAAATCGATCTGCCGCTGACTGCCATGCGACGCGAGCACCGCCATGACGCGCCACATTGCGATGCTCAAGCCGTGCTCGGCGAGCGCGTCCGCGCCAAATTGCTCGGCAACGATCGTGCCGACGCGGTTCGTCAGATAGGGTAGATAGTCGCCGAGATCGAGCTTGGCGGAGGCTGTCACGATCGGTCGATCCTCGGACTAATTTCTGTTCCCCTCCCCACAAGGGGGGAGGGAATATTGTAAATGCAGACGCTCAGGCTAAGGCGGATTATTGCATTTACAACTGATGCAATGTCAACTATTCTGCGGCCAATAAAATAAAAAAGTCGAGCGATAAGCCGAGGGAACAGCCACACGACGAGCCAGGCGGCTGGCCAAGGGAGGATGCAATGGATTTCGGCTATTTCACCCTGAGCGATAATCACTACGACAACAATTCCCGCTCTTCGAACCAGTTCGTCGCCGACATCACTGCCGAAGCGCTTTATGCCGAAAAGGTCGGCATGCACTCGGCCTGGATCGGCGAGCACCATTTCAACTCGCTTGGCGTACTGTCATGCCCGGACATGGTGCTCGCTTATGTTGCCGCCAATACGACGCGGCTGCGGCTTGCGCCGGCGGTCAACGTGCTGCCATTGCATCATCCGATCCGTGTGGCCGAGCAATGGGCGACGCTCGATCTGCTCTCCGGCGGCCGCGTCGATTTTGCCGCCGGCCGCGGCTACGACAAGCGCGAATATCTGCCGTTTCACGTTTCCTTCGAGGACAACCAGGGAATTTTCGAAGAGGGGCTGGAACTGGTGCGCGAGCTTTGGCAGGCCGAAGGCCGCATCTCGCATCACGGCAAATATTATTCGTTCGACGATGTGCGGATTACGCCCAAGCCGATCCAGCGACCGCTGCCGACCTATGTCGGTTCGTTTTCCAAGCCGTCGATCGAGCTCGCGGCGCGATTGGGCTGCGGCTTGATCGTGGCGCCGTTCGCCGCGGCGATGAGCTTCGGCGGATTGAAGCAAGTCGCCGACCTTTACCATGAGAGCTGCGCCAAATACGGCACGACGCCCGGCCGACTGATGTGCAGCTATTTCACTCACTTCGCCGACAACAAAGCGCAGGAAGACGCCGCGCGCGCCCGCCAGATCCGCTACTACAAGGAATGCGTAATCCCGGCCTTCCCCAGCGATCCGAAAACGGCGCCGCCGAGCTATCGCTACTTCATCGACATGGTTGAGCGCCTGCACAAAGTGAAGCCGGAAGATTTGACGGAGAATTCCGTGCTGCTCGGTTCGGCGGCGCGGATCACCGAAACCTTGAAGAAGGTCGAGGCGGCGGGATTTGCCGAAGTAATCCTCTACGTCAATGTGGGATTAAAGCCGCACAACCAAGTCAAGGACGAGATGGCGCGATTTATGGCGGAGGTGGCGCCGTCATTTGCCGCCGACCGCAAGATCGCAGCGGCGTGAGCGCATCGCGCATTATCGGGCCGGCACACATCGCAATCCGTGGCGGTTCCAATGATCGCCGTCATAAAAACTCGGGAAAGCGCGGCGCCGCGTTCACCACGATCTGTCATGATTCATCCATGACGGCGGGCTAACGTCGCGCTCAAGCTTGTGGGCTGGCCGGAATTGCGCGACTATTGGCCCAGTTCCGGGCGGGGGGAGCCCAGTGTTGTTGTCGGCAATTGCAGCGCGTGCAGAGCCGGGCGCCGAAGGCGGGCCGCTGCTGATCAGCAGTTCGTCGGAAGTCCATGGCTCGGTGCTCAGCGACACGATCGTGCAGAGAAATTGCACTCTGCACGTGCGCGGCAATCTTCTTGGCAGCTTGACTATCGAGCCCGGCGCCAATGTCATCGTCGAAGGCTCGGTCGACGGCAAAATCAACAACAAAGGCGGCCGTCTCCTCGTCAACAACAAGGGACTTGCCGCTTGCGTTACGGTCGAGGGCCCCCCCGAAGCGGAAGCTTGCGGCATCCTCAAAATAAATCTGACCAATCTCGCCGCGAATTACGAGGCATTGACCAAGCGCACCGAGGCGGAATGCGCCGCCATGGTCAATGCCGAC
>DASZCJ010000420.1:0-4102 GCA_035943155.1 Xanthobacteraceae bacterium
GCCGATGCGATCGGCGTGCGGCTCGCCCGGCTCGCATCCGGCGTGCAGGTGGTTGCGGTGACGCATGCGCCGCAGGTAGCGGCGCGCGCCGACCGGCATTACCTCATCAGCAAGGACGCCATGGCCAAGGGCAAGCGGGTGGCGACCCGCATCGCCGAATTGGCGGGCGAACGCCGCCGCGAGGAGATCGCGCGCATGCTGGCCGGCGCCGAGATCACCGCCGAAGCCCGTGCCGCCGCCGAACGCCTGATCCGCGCGGCGGGGTAGTACACAATACCGGCACACCTGGTTATGAAGTTTGGGTTTCGGGCGCCGGCCCGAGAGCCGGAATGACGGATTATCGGCAGGATGGCAGCTAAAGATACCTCCAAAGTTTCGGCGGGCGACCTCACCGAAGCACAAGCCAAAGTCGAGCACGCGCGGCTTGAGGCCGAGATCGCCGCACACGATCAACGTTATTACGCGGAAGACGCACCGACCGTCAGCGACGCCGAATACGACAAGCTGCGGCAGCGTTACAGCGCGATCGAAGCGCGCTTTCCGCAACTGCGCACGCCGGCAAGCTTGACGCAACGCGTCGGCGCCGCGCCGTCGGCGCGCTTTGCCAAAGTGCGCCACGCCGTGCCGATGTTGTCGCTGGATAACGCCTTTGGCGAGGACGATGTGCGCGACTTCGTCGGCCGCATCCGCCGTTTTCTGCGGCTTGCCGACGATGAGGAGATCGCGTTCTCCGCCGAACCGAAGATCGACGGGTTGTCGATGTCGCTGCGTTACGAGAAGGGCGCGCTCGTCACCGGCGCAACGCGCGGCGACGGTTACCAAGGCGAAGACGTCACCGCGAACGTCAAAACACTGGCGGACATTCCACAGCGGCTCAAAGCAACGAGCGTACCCGGCATCTGCGAGGTGCGCGGCGAAGTCTATATGACCAAGCACGCGTTTCTTGCGCTCAACAAGCGCCAGGCCGAAACCGGCGGCCAGATTTTTGCCAATCCGCGCAATTCCGCGGCTGGCTCCCTGCGCCAGAAAGATCCGTCGATCACGGCAGCGCGGCCGCTTGGCTTTTTCGCCTATTCCTGGGGCGAGATGAGCGAAATGCCGGCCGAGACGCAATCCGGCATGATCAAATGGTTCGAGCGTTGCGGGTTTAAGACCAATCCGTTGACCAAACTGTGCCGCGGGCTCGACGCGCTTCTGAATTTTCACCACCAGATCGAAGCGCAACGCGGGACGCTCGATTACGACATCGACGGCGTCGTCTATAAAGTTGACCGGCTCGATTGGCAGGAGCGGCTTGGCTTTGTTTCTCGCTCGCCGCGCTGGGCGATCGCGCACAAGTTTCCCGCCGAGCGCGCCATCACGGTACTCAAAGACATCGAGATCCAGATCGGCCGCACCGGTGCGCTAACGCCGGTCGCCAAGCTCGAGCCGGTAACGGTCGGCGGTGTGGTGGTACAGAACGCAACGCTGCACAACGCCGACGAAATCGCACGGCTTGATGTGCGGATCGGCGATACCGTCGAAATCCAGCGCGCCGGCGACGTCATTCCGCAAGTGCTCGGCGTGATTGCGGACAAACGTCCGCGCGGCGCCAAACCTTACGAATTCCCCAAGGTCTGTCCGTGCCCGCTGCATACTGAAGTCGAACGCGACCAAACCGCAACCGGCGAACAAGGCGTGATCGCCCGCTGCACCGGCGAGTTTGCCTGTCCCTACCAGACCGTCGAGCATCTGAAACACTTCGTGTCGCGCCGCGCCTTCGATATTGACGGGCTCGGCGACAAGCAGATCGAGCTGTTCTACGAGCAAGGCTGGATCAAAGAGCCCGCCGACATTTTCACGCTCGAGGAACGCAACGCCAAAATCCATCTCGAAGAGGTAGAAGGCTTTGGCGAAACCTCGGTACGCAATTTATTTGCCGCGATCACGGCGCGGCACGAAATCGCGCTGGAGCGCTTCATCTACGCGCTCGGCATCCGCCATGTCGGCGACACCACGGCGGTGGCGCTGGCGCGCGGCTACGGCAGCTGGGACGCTTTTCATGACGCCTGCCTCAAGCTTGCCAAAGGCGACGAAGAGACGAGGCAAGACATGGATGCGCTCGATCAGATCGGCGACACCGTGATCGACAGCCTGCGCGATTATTTCGCCGAAGCGCATAATCGCCGACGCATCGAGCGGCTCGCCGCGCAAGTGCGGATTCGCGAGGCGGCCAAGCCACGCAGTGATTCCGCCGTCGCGGGCAAGACCGTGGTATTCACCGGCTCGCTGGAAACAATGACGCGCGACGAGGCCAAAGCCTCGGCCGAGCGGCTCGGCGCGAAAGTATCCGGGTCGGTGTCGAAAAAAACCGACTATGTGGTGGCCGGGCCGGGCGCCGGCTCAAAACTCGCCGATGCCAAGAAGCACGGCGTCAGGATTTTGACCGAGGACGAATGGGCGAAGCTCATTCGCTGAGCCGCCGCCCAGTTGGCGAGCGGACGATTCGCAATCGTCCGACTCACAATCGTCCGGCCAATACCAATATGATCACGATCAACAGTAGAAGACCGACGCCGCCGCCCGGGTAATAGCCCCAGCCGGAGCTATAAGGCCAGGTCGGTAATGCGCCGATCAACAACAGAATCAGAACGATAATCAGAATAGTCGATAACATGACGTTGCCTCACGTTTTCCATACGGAAGGGCGTACGCAAACAAACGCTGGCTTGGCACAAAAGTTCCGCTTCCGACATTGATGCGCAAACCGCTTCGCGGCGGCGCTAGAGCGGGATGAGATTTCGTCGAATCGTCATCCCGCTCCAGCTTTTTGTTTGAGCATGATCTTTTCCGAAAACCGGTTACCACTTTTCGGGATCATGCTTTAACTTTTTAGCGGCGCGCAGGCGCCGCTCAACCAGACGTGCGTTTGCGCATCAACAAGCGCCGCCAGCTCCTCACGCACGCGCGCATGATAAGCGTCGAGCCAGGCGGTTTCTTCGCCGGTCAGCAGAGCCGGATCAACCAGGCGGCGATCGATCGGCGCCAATGTCAGCGTCGCAAAAGCGTTGAGCGGCTTCTCCGCGCCGGCAACCGTAGCTTCGGTGACGAGGAGCAAATTTTCGATGCGGATGCCATAGGCGCCGGCGCGATAGTAGCCCGGCTCGTTCGACAAGATCATGCCGCGCTTAAGCGGTGCGGTGCCGAGCTTGGCAATGCGTGCCGGCCCTTCGTGCACGGATAGATAGCTGCCGACGCCGTGGCCGGTGCCGTGATCGAAATCGAGCCCGTCGCGCCAGAGGAATTGCCGCGCCAGGGGATCGAGCTGCGCGCCGGTGGTGCTATCGGGAAAGACCGCGCGCGCGATGGCGATATGACCTTTGAGGACCAACGTGAAATTCTTGCGCATTTCGGCGCTCGGCGCGCCAACCGCGACAGTGCGCGTGATATCGGTCGTGCCATCTTCGTATTGACCGCCGGAATCGATCAGGAACAGTTCGCCGGCCGCGATCCGCCGGTTGGTCTTGCGCGTGACCCGGTAATGCACAATCGCGCCGTCCGGCCCGGCGCCGGCAATGGTGGAAAAGGAAATGTCCTTGAGCAGTCCGGTGTCACGGCGAAAGCTCTCAAGCGCCTCCACCGCTTCGATCTCGGTGAGCTTGCCGGCGGGCGCTTGGCGATCGAACCAGGCGAGAAAGCGCGTCACCGCCGCGCCGTCGCGCGCCGCCGCCGCGCGCGCGCCGGCGATCTCGGCAGCGTTCTTCACCGCCTTCATCGGCGCGATCGGATCGGCGCCGCGCACCAGCTTGCCGCCACTCTCCGCAACGAGGCGGGCGATGGCGTCGGGGCACACAGCCGGATCAAGCATCACCGCGCGGCCGGCTTTGCCGAGCGTGGCCAGATCGCGTTCGAAATCCGCCGGCGCGCGCAAATCGGCGAGCGCTTCGAGTCGGGCGCGCACGGCATCGTCGAGCTTGCGGGGATCGACATAGATTGCCGGCCGGCCGGAATGGGGCACGGTGGCGAAAGCCAGCACCACCGGCGTGTGCGGCACGTCGCTGCCACGGATATTGAACAGCCAGGATACCGCTTGCGGCTCCGACACAACAAGAATGTCGGCGCG
>DASZCJ010000421.1:0-2602 GCA_035943155.1 Xanthobacteraceae bacterium
TCCACCAGCAAGGGCGCACTCCACACACAAACCTCCGAGAATGTCCGCTTTTGACCCGAAGCGGAAGTCGACCCGGCTATTTTGCTGTGCTGCACAGCAAGCGAAATTCGATGTACCCGTTGCTCAGTCGTCGCTGACGAGACCACAAGTCGTAGTTCGAAACAGACATTACCTGGCCGTGCTAGATAAGAGCGATAGGTGCCGGGCGTGATGGGAGGAAGGTGTGGAACGCGCGTTGGAAGTACGCGCAGTCTCGCTGCGTTTCGGTGGAATTCGCGCGCTAACCGACGTTAGCTTCACCGTAAATGACGGCGAGCTGTTCTCCATCATTGGACCGAACGGCGCGGGCAAGACCTCGATTGTCAACTGCATCTCCGGCCGTTACACCCCGACTGAAGGCCGCTTACTCTACCGCGGTCGCGATATCGCCGGGCTGAAGCCGAACGCGCGCGCCTCGCTCGGCATCGGGCGGACCTTCCAGAACCTCGCGCTGTTCCACCACATGAGTGTGCTCGACAATATCATGGTCGGCCGCCACCATCTGCTGAAGAACAATTTCATCACCGGCCCGCTCTACTGGCTTACTCGGGCGCGCAGCGAGGAACTTGCACACCGCCGCAAGGTCGAGGAGATTATCGATTTCCTTGACTTGCAGGCCGTGCGCAAGGCGACGGCGGGCACGCTCTCCTACGGCTTGCGTAAACGCGTTGAGCTGGCGAGAGCGATGGCGCTAGAGCCGAAATTGATCCTGCTCGACGAGCCGATGGCCGGCATGAATTTCGAAGAGAAGGAGGACATGGCCCGATATATCGTCGACCTCAACGAGGAATTCGGCATGACGGTGATGATGATCGAGCATGACATGGGCGTCGTCATGGACATCTCTCACCGGGTGCTCGTGCTTGATTTCGGCCGCAAGATTGCCGAGGGCGAGCCGACGGCGGTGCTGTCGGACCCGCATGTCAAGCGCGCGTATCTCGGCGAAGAGGACGAGGTATTGATCGATCCTGATGAACCGCCACCGCGACCCGCGGAGATCGCTTGATGATGGACTACGCGGGTCGTGTCGCACGGGCCGATACCTTTCCGAAGCTGCTTCGCCTCAACGCGATTGAGCATGGCGGAGATGTGGCCCTGCGCGAAAAAACCCTCGGCTTGTGGCGCGAATTCACCTGGAACGATTATCAGGTGCGCGTGCGCGACTTCACGCTAGGCCTCGTCGAGTTTGGACTGGGGACAAGCGATGTCATTGCCATAATCGGCGATAACCGTCCCGACTGGGCGGCTGCAGAGATAGCCGCTCATGCCATCGGTGCGATGAGTCTTGGCATCTATCGTGACGCCCTCGATGAGGAGGTTTCCTATCTGCTCAACTATAGCGAAGCGAAGCTGGTTTTCGCAGAGGACGAAGAGCAGGTCGACAAGCTGCTTGGACTCGGAGATCGTATCCCGCACGTTCGCCATATCGTCTATTCCGATCCGCGCGGGATGCGCAAATATGACGATGCGCGCCTGATTTTTGCCGATGATCTCGCTGCGAAGGGCCGCGGCCGCGCGGCGCGGGAGCCGGATGCGTACGACAAGCTGGTCGATGCGACCAGCGGCGATGTCGTCGCGATCCTTTGCACGACATCAGGGACTACTGCGCAGCCCAAACTCGCGATGCTGGCGGCAGGCCGCGTTTTGCGTCACTGCGCCATTTATCTCGCCTTCGATCCAAAGGGGCCGAGCGACGAGTATGTCTCGGTGCTGCCGCTGCCGTGGATCATGGAACAGGTCTACGCCATGGGCAAAGGCCTGCTATGCCGTATGAAGATCAACTTCGTCGAGCACGCCGACACTATGATGAGCGATTTTCGCGAAATCGCACCGACCTTCGTATTGTTCGCGCCGCGAGTCTGGGAAGCGATCGCCGCCGGCGTGCGTGCGCGCATCATGGATGCTTCCGTCTTTAAACAATGGCTCTTTGGGATCGGCATGAAGGTTGGCTTGGCAGCGCTCGATCGCGGCCGCCGCTCGATCATTGCCGAGCGCTTGCTGTTTCACGCGCTGCGCGACCGCCTGGGCTTTACGCGTCTTCGCTCCGCGGCAACCGGCGGCGCGGCGCTCGGTCCCGACACCTTCCGTTTTTTTCGCGTCATGGGCGTGCCGTTGCGCACGCTGTACGGTCAGACCGAGCTCTTGGGGGCCTACACTCTTCACTCCGCAGATAGGGTCGACCCTGGGACCACAGGGGTTGCGATGGCCGACGACATCCAAATCCGTATCGATGAGCCCGACGCCAACGGCGTCGGCGAGATCGTTGTGAAGCATCCCAATATGTTCCTCGGCTATTACAAGAACGCCGAAGCCTCCCAGGCTGACATGCGCGACGGTTGGCTGAAGTCGGGCGATGCGGGCTATTTCAACAAGGCCGGGCAGCTTGTCGTCATTGACCGCATCAAGGATCTGGCAGCGACGGCGCACGGCGACCGTTTCTCGCCGCAATACCTCGAGAACAAGCTGAAGTTCTCACCATTCGTTGCCGAAGCTGTCGTGCTGGGCGCCGGTCGCGACTATCTCGCGGCGATGATCTGCATTCGCTACTCGATCGTCTCGAAAT
>DASZCJ010000422.1:0-3818 GCA_035943155.1 Xanthobacteraceae bacterium
GTCGGCGCGGGCGAGTAGCGATTGCGGCACGGTGAGGCCGAGTGCCTTGGCGGTCTTGAGGTTGATGACCAGTTCGTATTTGGTCGCCGTTTGCACCGGCAGATCGGCAGGCTTCTCGCCCTTAAGTATGCGATCGACATAGCCAGCTGCTAACCGGAACTGTTCAACATTATTGGAACCGTAGGAGGTCAGTCCACCGGCGGTGACGTAGTAGCGGTCATAATAGACCGCCGGCAGCCGGTACCGTGCTGCAAGCGCAATAATCAGATCGCGACGAACGACCGTAAGGGCGCTTCCTGTCACGATCAGACCGCCGTTCGGCCGGCGCGCGAAGGCCGTGAGGGCGCGATCAATTTCGGCGGGATCGATCAGATTGATGGGGCTCACCTCGATCGCAAATGAGGGCGATACAGACTGAATTGCGCCCCATTGGCCTATGCCTGCTGTAATGTTCGGATCGCGCATCACCGCAGCGCGCGTCGTGTTGGGCGCAATCTCCTTGAGTACCTCCAGCCATTTCGCGCCGATGCCGTAATCAAACTGGGTAAAACCGGTGATGTTGCCGCCGGGGCGCGCCAGGCTGTCGACGAAACCTGCGCCCACCGGATCGGGTACGAGCACGAATACGATCGGCACGGTGCGTGTCGCACGCCGTAATGGGTCGACGGCCGCGCTGCCCGATACGAAAATGACGTCTGGCGCTTCCGCCACCAGTTCCGCCACGCCTCAGGCGCGGGCACAAGGATATGAGGCGACGGGATTTCATAGCACTCCTTTGCGGCGTTGCCGGCAATCTGCCGCTCGCGGCGATCGCGCAGCAGAGCAAGCCCGACGCGACTCGGACATCTGATTTTGTCCGGTCATGACCCCAATTCGGAAGTCGAGCGGCCAAGTTTGTTGTGATGTAAAAGCCCGTCTCGGTGTTAGGATATCGCGTTTCTGCAGGGGCTGCAGCAATTGGGTTGGACGGTTGGGGAGAACGTCCAAATTGACTACCGCTGGTCCGCGGGCAGTGAAGACGACACTCGCAAATACCGCCGCGTTGCGGTTTTGTGATTGGGGATCGTTCGCGCTATAGGGCATGAGCGCGGCCACGCGCCGCATACCGGGTCTCGGCCGCAAAGGCCGGTGTACCAGCGGCCGCGGTCGCAATCAGCGTGGCAAACACTATCGAACGGCGTGACAACATGCGGCAAACCCTCCGTGTTTTACAGCGTCGCCGTTTTACCCTCGGCATTGTGCAAGGGGCGTCACAACTTGCCGCCCTTGAATCAACTTTCGGTCATTGACGTGAAATTCGCGCAATGGAGCGATTAATCGCCACGCGCCGACTTGGAGGACGACCGGCAGGGAACCCGGCGCGAGGCTGGATTGTTAGGCAAAGACATTTCGTGTCAGTGCGCTATTCGTCTCATCACCCTGCGCAGCGTCTTGTATGTCTTATGTCGTGGTCGGCACCCATTAAGTTACGTCCCTTGGCCGCCGATTTGGCGGTGTCGCGTGCCTGTTTGCGCATCGCCAATCCGGCGGTCGAGCAGCCATTGCGGGTTATCACCTGGCTCGCCGACGGGAAAATAATGGTCGCCGCCGCGGCCGTGTTTTGGGCCGCGACCCGCGCCAGCCCATCGCGACCGTTGCGCCGCGAAGCCGACCAGATGCTTTGCAGCTTGTTGATTGCCGGCGTGGTGCCGCATCTATGCAAATATCTGGTGCGCCGCGAGCGGCCCAATCGCGCGCTGGTGCGGCGGTTCGAAACGCGGGTCCCGCGTCTCGGCGACGCTTGGGACTCCTTCCCATCCGGCCATGCCATGCATTTAAGCGCCATTGCCGGGTCGGCGCGCCGGCTGGTGCCGCGACGCTGGTGGCCGACGCTCATCGGCACGCTCGGCGCGCTGGCCGCCAGCCGCGTCGTGCTGCTTGCGCATTATCCAAGCGACGTTGTTGCCGGCTGGGGCATCGGCGCGCTCATCAACAAGGCGGTCGGCGCCGCCTTCAAAACGGCAGAGCGCGCCGCGTCAAACAAGACCGCTGTAGCACCGCCGCTGCAGCCGCACTAAGTGGACCCGCACTAAGTGGACCTTTTGGCCCGAACCTTTTGCCATCTGCATTGTTGAAATCGCAGTGTCGAGAGCAACAGCATCCGGAACTATAGCCTTGGCGCATGGCGCCCGACGGCTGCCGGGCGTCGAGGTCATCAGTTACAACGTCGAGCTCAAGGACGAGGCAGGCTTCGTTGGCGACCGCGCCAGCAAGGGCGCGTTTCGCAACTTCATCGAGGAATGGCGCAAGCCGCTGCGTCGGATCGGTCAGGATCCGTTCGGCAACGAACAGTCAGCCAAGATCGCGAAAAAGAAGCTCGATGACCTGCTGACCAAGGGTGACGCCGAAACGGCCGGCATCGTGCAGGGCGCGATCGAATCTTTCGCCCACGAGCTTGCCGGTGTGCTGCGGCGCTTCCTCAAGCTCAAATCCTGGAAGGACGCCGAGCGCCTCGTGTTCGGCGGCGGCTTTGCCGGCAGCCGCGTCGGCGAACTCGCCATCGGCCGCGCCTCGGTGTTGTTGAAGAACGAAAAGATCAAGACGGAAAGCCGGATCATCCGTCACGATCCCGATGAAGCCGGTTTGATCGGCGCCGCGCACCTCGCACCGACCTGGATGTTCAAAGCCCAGATGTTCAAGGCGCATGACGCCATTCTCGCGGTCGATATCGGCGGCACCAATATCCGCGCCGGTGTCGTCTGCTTAAACCTGAAAGAAGCTGACGACCTGTCAAAGGCTGAAATCGACCAATTCGAAATGTGGCGGCACGGCGACGAGAAACCAAGTCGCAACGAGGCGATCGATGGGCTGATCGGCATGCTCAAACGACTGACCAAAGCCGCTAAAAAAGACAAGCTCGCGCTTGCGCCCTTTATCGGCATCGGTTGCCCCGGCCGCATCGACGACGACGGTTCGATCGAGGCCGGCGGGCAGAATCTGCCGGGCAATTGGGAGAGCAACAATTTCAACCTGCCCGCCGTTATCCACGAGGCCATCCCCACGATCAACGATAACGAGACGACGGTGTTGATGCATAACGACGCCGTCGCGCAGGGCTTGAGCGAGGCGCCGTTCATGCGCGACGTCGATATCTGGGCCGCTTTCACGATCGGCACCGGATTGGGCAACGCGCTCTACGAAAATCGCGAACGGTAAAGCGAACTTCATCCTCCCCCGCTTCGCGGGGGCGGATGAAGCGTCTTCGCTTATCCGACATCCTGCGAGTGGATGCGGCGCTCGGCGAGCGAGATCGGCTCGAGTTTGCCGCGCTGGCGGCGGATCATCAGCTTATTGAGCGCGGCGAGGTAGGCTTTGGCCGATGCGACGAGTGTATCGGGATCGGCGCCTTTGGCCGTCACCGAACGGCCTTCCTCGGAGAGCCGAACCGAGACTTCCGCCTGCGCGTCGGTACCCTCGGTGACCGCGTGCACCTGATAAAGCTCCAGTACCGCCTCGTGCGGCACCATGGCCTTGATGCAATTGAAGGTAGCGTCGACCGGACCGTTGCCTTCGCGCTCGTCGATCGTCGACTTGCCGTCAATATCGAGCCGCATGGTGGCGCGCTGCGGACCGCGCGTGCCGGCGATCACGGTCAGCGATACAAGCTTGATATGGTCCTGCGCGGTCGCGATCTCTTCGTCGACCAGCGCCTCGATGTCCTCGTCGTAGACGTGCTTCTTGCGGTCGGCCAGCGTCTTAAACCGCACAAAGGCGTCTTCGAGCTGATTGCTGGCGAGCCGATAGCCGAGCTCTTCGAGCTTGTGGACGAAGGCGTGGCG
>DASZCJ010000423.1:0-3800 GCA_035943155.1 Xanthobacteraceae bacterium
CCCTACCCTCTCCCCCAAGGGGAGAGGGTTAGGAAGAGTCACTCCTGCGCCGGTCCGCCCTTCCAGCGTTTGACAATGCCGGTATCGATGCCTAACAGATCGAGCAGTCGTCCGCAGGTGTGATTGACGATGTCGTCGACGCTGCGCGGACGGTTGTAGAAGGCGGGAACGATCGGCGCGATGACGGCGCCGATCTCGGCAAGCACCGTCATGCTGCGCAAGTGTCCGACGTGCAGCGGCGTCTCGCGAATCGCCAGCACCAGCCGCCGTTTTTCCTTGAGCACAACGTCGGCGGCGCGCGACAGCAGCGACGCAGTAACCCCGCTGGCAATTTCGCTCATGGTACGGATCGAGCAGGGGGCAATGATCATGCCCATGGTCGGAAACGAGCCAGAAGAGATCGCCGCCCCGATGTCGGTGACGGCGTAGTGCACCGAAGCGAGCGCGCGCACGTCTTTCGGCTTGATGTCGGTCTCGTAGGCCAATGTCATTTCCGCCGACCGGCTCATGACCAGATGGGTCTCGATCTCGGCTTTGCGCAGAAGCTCAAGAAGCCGCACGCCGTAGATGGTGCCGGAGGCGCCGGAAATGCCCACAATCAGTCGTGCGGCAGCTTTCGCCATAACCCAACCCCGATTAACCCTGTTGCGTTCAACAGGTGGTCGCAGCGACTTTTGCCACGGGGCGACAGGCCGTTCCAGTAGGGGTCAGCGGCCGACAAATTCGTCGAACTTGACCGCGTCGAACGCGCCGACCAGGCGGTCTAGCGCCGCTTTCGGAAAACGCACGGCCAAAACCTGCTCATAGGCTGCGAGATTAGCGCGCGCAGCAGCCGCGGGCGCAGCCTCGCGGCCGAGCAGAGCGGATCGGCTGCGGCTGTAGAGTGCTTCCTGCTGCAGGCGCTCGGCCTCAAGCTCGATGGCCTTGATCTTGGTTCGGAACGCTTCCTGTTTGTTGGCTTCGACGAGCGTCACCTCGCCTTTGAGCTTGCGGCGCACTTCGCGGATCGGAACGATAGTGAGTTGCCGCCAATCGCCAACCGCCGCGTCGAGTTCTTTTACATTCGCGGCGGAGACTTGCCGCCGCCCGGCGGCAAGCCACAACAGAAACAGCAGCAGATTGACGTCGACGCCGCATTCGTCCTGCAGCGCGATGCAGGCCTCGGCAACGCCGGCTTGGCGATAAAAATGCAACGAGAACCGCCACAACGGTGTTTCGCTTGCTGCTGCCGGCACGGTCATGCTTCGCTAGGCGGTCTTGACGCCCAGCTCCGCCATTTCTTTGGCATAGGCCGCGTCCATGCGCGAAGCGATGCCGTGCTTGGCAAGCTCGGCCGCGAAGATGCGGCGGATTTCCGGTTTCTCGTCGAGGTAGTCGATCTGGTCGCCGCCGGCGCGGCGGCTGATCCAGGCCTTCGGCACGCCTTGCGCATTGCGAATGGCGACGCCCTCGTGCTTGAAGGCAAGATAGCGCGCCGGCGTCGTGCCGGTATTGAAGTGCTGGTGAAACCACATATTCGGCGGCACGATCAGCGTTCCGATTTCCCACTCGTAACGCTGCGGCTCTTCGCCTTCCGGCCACATCAAAGAGTAGCCCTCGCCCGAGAGCACGATGACATGCGCGCCCGGCCCGTGCGCGTGGCCCTTCTTATAGGTGCCGATCGGAAACTGCGAAATGTGGCTGTTCATCGATCCTTTGGCCATGTTGAAGCGGATATGGCCGCCGCCAGCGCCGCGCTCGGTCGCGGTGATCAGCGGAATGTTGACCGCGTCGGGCACGAAATTGGTCGTCAGCAGAAAGCCCTTCTGCTCGCCCTTGGAAGAAAAATAATCCGGCTCGCCGGCGAAGCGGTCGCTGAAGTCGTATTTGGTGTTGAAGATGAAATCGAGGTCTTCATAGAGATTGATGACCGGTGGCGCGTTGGTGACTGCGACATAGCGCGCCGGCTCCCGGCCCGAGCCGTTAAAATGCTGGTGATGGCAATTCAGCGGTATGGCAAACAGCGCACCTTCCTTCCATTCGAATGTGATTCTTGCGCCGGCATCATTCCATACTGTCGTCGAGCCGCGGCCGCTCAGCATCAGAATCATCTCTTCGTATAATTGGCGGTGCGGCGTGAGACTCTTGCCCGGCGCAATCTCCATCACGTAACAATCGTTCGAGGTGCGCGAGGCGTCGTGGTTGAGGAAGACGGCATTGCCGCCGCGGCGCGCCCACGGCTTGAGCGCGACCATCCGCAGGTTGCGCACATAAAACGACGGAATGATTTCGAGTCCTTCAGCCTTTACCCAACGGGTATAGGGCGTCTCCTTCTCGGTCTTGAACTTGCCGGCGAGTTCCTCGGAAACGAGCGCAGTTTTTTTGGCGGTCTCGGCCATTGGGCATTTCCATTGTTTCTGTCACGCCACCGCATATTAGCGAAAAACGCGGGGCAAAGGTTAAGGCCTAGACATCAAATCGCGAGCGTACTGGTTTAGCGCTGGCGCCCTTGGCGATCATGGTCGTGGCCGTGCTCATGCTGATGGTGGTCATGCTCGTGCTCATGTTCATGCCCATGCTCGCGATGATGCAGCCGCTGGCGCGGCCGCGGTCCGCGCGGATCCTCGCTGAACACCAGCGATTTGATCGTGACCGGTACGGTATAGGAAGGCATGCGGATGCGGCCGAGATCGATATAGTCGAAATCCCACAGCACGACGCCGTCGATGACGAGAAGCTCGCTCTCGATGTGGAGCTCATCGCGCAGGAGATGCCCGAGCGTGTGCGCGACGTCGCCGTCCAGCATGATGTAAAGCGGCAGCTTCTTGGCGATGCGCTCAGCGAGCCCGCGCTTGATGCCTTCGACGAAAGCGGCGAGCCGCTGGTAAGACGGCGGCCCGCTCCAGCGCAAGGCAAGCGCGATGTCGTGCTCGGTATCGGCAACGTCGAACGCGGTCATGTGCTCACGGATCGCGCGCGCCAGCTCGTTCGGATCGATCGCCTCGCGGCAGATAAATGGCGGCAGCAACACTTGCAGATTGCGCCGCGGCAACAGTTTGCCCGGCGTCGAGATGTAGCTGGTATTGCCGGACAGTTGCACGCTGTATTCCGAGGCGCCGAGCGCGGTCGCGCGAATGCATTCGCCCGCCGGCAGTATCGGCCAGGGCAAGTTGTTATTTTCGACGCGCGCGCGAATAGCGCCGCCAAGCCGCCGGCCAAGATCGCCGAAGTCGCGATCCTCGCGCTGGTAGATGTATTCGGCGACGCCGCCGGAAAACATCACGCCATCGATGCGTCCGAGATCGGCGATCGGCTCGGTCAGGTAAAGCCGTTCAAGCTCATCGGGCAGCGGCCGTGCGCGGATCGACGCAACGAGCGCGTCAGCCATGGCGTCGGCGACTTTCTGTAGATCGGCGGCATCGACCGCTTCGCCGCGCTGCCAGGAAAAACCGGCGCGCGCGGCGTGGTGTTTACCTGCCGGATCGAGTCGCACGATCCTGCCGTCTTCGACCACCTGCAAGCGCCCGCCAATATGGATCGCGGCAGTGGCAATGACCTTACCATTTTCAACGACGCCGAGCTTGGTCGTGCCGCCGCCGATATCGATGTTGAGGATGCGCTTTGACTGATCGCTCGAAACCCGGGCGGCGCCCGAGCCGTAGGCGGCGAGCATTGCCTCCATGTGATGTCCGGCCGTGGCGGTGACGAACTCACCGCCCTTTTCCGAAAGGATTGCCGCGATGGCTTGCGCGTTCTCGCGCCGCAGCGCCTCGCCGGTAAGGATGACGACGCCGGTATCGATTTGAGCGGGTGCTAAACCC
>DASZCJ010000424.1:0-3214 GCA_035943155.1 Xanthobacteraceae bacterium
ACGTGCTGACCGCCGGCGCCGCCTGCGCGCATCGTGTCGACCCGCACGTCGGATTCCTTGATGTCGATATTGATGCGATCGTCGACCACCGGATAGATGGTGACGCTGGCAAAAGACGTATGCCGGCGCGCATTGGAATCGAACGGCGAGATGCGCACCAGGCGATGCACGCCGTTCTCGGTCTTGAGCCAGCCATAGGCATTGCGGCCCTTGATCTCGATCGTAGCCGATTTGATGCCGGCCTCTTCGCCTTGCGTCTCTTCGATATATGCGACTTTGAAGCGGTGCTGTTCCGCCCAGCGCACGTACATACGCAGCAGCATGCTGGCCCAATCCTGGCTCTCGGTTCCGCCGGCCCCGGCATGCACTTCAAGATAGCAGTCGTTGCCGTCCGCTTCACCCGACAGCAGCGCTTCGAGTTCGCGGCGCGCCACCTCGGTCTTGAGCGTGCGCAGCGCCGCTTCCGCCTCGGCGACGGTTCTCGGATCTTTCTCGCTCTCGCCGAGCTCGATCAATGTGATTTGATCGTCGAGCTCCTGCTCGATCCGGGCCAATGCGGTGAGCTGCTCGTCGAGCGCGGTGCGCTCCTGCATCAGGCGGCTCGCTCGCTGCTGATCGCCCCAGAGATTTGGGTCTTCGGCTTGACGGTTCAGCTCGACAAGCCGCGCGCGCGCCTTGTCGACGTCAAAGATGCCTCCTCAGCAGTCCGAGCGACTGCTTGATTTCGGCGACGATGGTTTCGATTTCGGCGCGCATATCGGTCAGGTATCAGTTATCAGGAATCAGCTGTCAATGCGTCAGCTGGCACGGATCAGGTATCAGCTGTCAGCGTTGATACCTGACGCCTGATTTGTGTTCCCTGATCTCAGTACAATCCCCCCGTCCCGCTGCGCACGACATTACCGACGTCGGGCGAGCTGGTTGGCACACCGTTGGCGGTTTCCGCGCCGATCACTGAATAAGTGTCAGGCGGGGCGGTGCCGGGCTTGAACGCTTCCAGAATAACTTTGCTATCGCCGGGGCCTGCGCGCATGCCGGTCTTGGTGTCGACACGGATCAACTTGATGCCCGGCGGAACGTTGAACGGAATCGGCGGCTTGTCGACAAGCGCGACCTTGAGAAAGTCTTTGACGATCGGCGCGGCGAGATGGCCGCCGGTGGCCAGCCGCGCGATGTGCCGCGGCTTGTCGAATCCCATATAGACGCCGCAGACGATGTCCGGCGAGAAACCGATGAACCAGACATCTTTCTCGTCGTTGGTGGTGCCCGTCTTGCCGGCAATCGGCTTGCCGACTTCGCGCACCACTGTCGCCGTGCCGCGCTGCACGACGCCCTCCATCAGCGAGGTGATCTGATAGGCGGTCATGGCATCGATGACCTGTTCGCGGCGGTCGAGCAGCGTCGGTTCGACCTGGTTGTCCCACTTGGCCGCATCGCAGCCGATACATTCGCGCTGATCGTGCTTGTAGATGGTATGGCCGTAACGGTCCTGAATGCGGTCGATTAAGGTGGGAATGACGCGCCGGCCGCCATTGTCGAACATCGAATAGGCGGTCACCATCCGCAGCACCGTCGTTTCGCCGGCGCCTAATGCGTAGGACAGATACGGCGGCAAATCGTCGTAGACGCCGAAGCGTTTGGCATATTCGGCGATTAGCGGCATGCCAAGGTCCTGCGCCAGCCGGACTGTCATCACGTTGCGCGATTGTTCGAGACCGAACCGTAAGGTTGATGGTCCAAAAAACTTGCCGCCATAGTTCTCCGGCTTCCAGATACCGCCGCCGGCGCCCATGTCGATTTCAATCGGCGCGTCCATCACGATGGTCGAGGGCGTGTAGCCGTTATCCAGCGCCGCCGCATAGACGATCGGCTTGAACGACGAGCCGGGCTGCCGCAACGCCTGGGTGGCGCGATTGAACTGGCTTTGATCGAACGAGAATCCGCCGACCATCGCCATCACGCGGCCGGTATGCGGATCCATGACTACCATGGCGCCGGAAATCTCCGGTATTTGGCGCAGCCGGTATTGTCCCTGCTCCATGGGCGAGACGTAGATGACGTCGCCGGGCGAGAGCACCTGGACGACCTTCTGGATCGGTTTTGCAGGACCGCCAGCCGGTTTCGCCCATTTGACGCCATCGAGCGTGATCAGACCCACCTCACGATCTTTGACCACCGCGCCGGCGGGATCGCGCGGCGGCTGTAGTCCGATCCGAGCGGATTGGTCGTCGACCTGCAGCACGACGGCCATTCGCCATGGGTCGACGTCGTAGAGCGGCTTGATCTCGGCAAGCTTGATGCCCCAATCGCCGCCGGTATCGATCGTGGTGACGGCGCCGCGATAACCTTGACCCTCGTCGAAATTGACGAGCCCATTGATCATGGTCTTGCGCGCGACAACCTGGAGCTTGGGATCGAGCGTGGTCCGCACCGACAGCCCGCCTTCGTAAAGTTTTTTCTCGCCGTATTTTTCGTAGAGATAACGGCGCACCTCCTCGGCGAAATATTCAGCCGCGAAAATATGCGCGCCGGTCGGCCGCACCGTGACCTCCAGCGGATCTTTCTTGGCCTTCTCGGCTTGGGCGCCGGTGATGTAGCCATCCTCGGCCATACGATCGATGACGTAGTTGCGCCGGCCTACCGCTTCGTCATGCCGCCGGAACGGATTGTAATTGTTCGGGCCTTTCGGCAGAGCCGCCAGATACGCGGACTCCGCGATCGACAGTTCGTGCACTGATTTGTCGAAATACAACAACGAGGCGGCCGCCACCCCGTAAGCGCCGAAGCCGAGATAAATCTCGTTCAAATAAAGTTCGAGGATTTTCTGCTTGGAATAGGTGCGCTCAATACGGAGCGCCAACAGCGCTTCCTTGATCTTGCGCTGGAATGACACTTCATTGGTCAGAAGAAAATTCTTGGCGACCTGCTGGGTAATGGTCGAGGCGCCCTGCGGCCGCCGCCCGCTGCCGTAATTCTCGACGTAGAGCATGCCGGCGCGGGCAATGCCGTAAATGTCGACACCGGGATGTTGATAAAAATTCTTGTCCTCCGCGGCGACGAAAGCATTGATGACCAGTTTCGGAATTGCCTGGATCGGCAAGTAGAGCCGGCGCTCCTTGGCATATTCCGCCAGCAGCGAGCCGTCCGCCGCATGCACCCGCGTCATGACCGGCGGTTCGTAATCCTGAAGCTGCGAATATTCCGGCAAGTCCTT
>DASZCJ010000425.1:0-2362 GCA_035943155.1 Xanthobacteraceae bacterium
ACGCGTTCGCTCTCCGACAGCAGCCTCGTGCCGACGCACCCATTGTTGTTCTGCCGTTCACGCTCGAATTCGGCCGCAATGGCGGGAGGCCATGCCGACTTTTCCGCATGATCGGTCGATTTATCCGTCATCGTCAGGGCCATGGCGTTCCTCCAATTATGGTAGGCAGAATATAGAAAACCTTTCCGGCCAGGGAAAGCTTGAGAAATCCCGAGAATCCGCGATGACGACGAAACGCCGCGCACTCGTGATCGGCGGCTCGATGAGCGGTCTTTTGGCAGCGATCATGCTCAGCCGTCGCGGCTGGGATGTTGAGGTCTTCGAACGTGTCGAAAAGGAACTCGCCGGCCGCGGCGCGGGAATTGTCGCACAGGCCGAACTGATGGCGCGCATGAAGGCGCTTGGCCTCGAAACACGCGATCTCGGCGTTACCATGAGCACACGAAAAATCCTCGATCAATCCGGGCATGTTGCGGTCACGCTCGAGTGTCCGCAGGTGCTCACCGCATGGGAGCGGGTTTACCGGGTGTTGCGCGATGCTTTCCCCGCGGAGCGGTACCATCGCGGCGAAGGTCTCATAGGTTTCGAGCAGAGCGAACTTAGCATCATCGTCCATCTCAGCGACGGCCGCGCGATCGACGGCGACGTGCTCATTGGCGCTGATGGTTTGCGCTCAACCGTGCGTCAGCAGTGCCTGCCGGATATCGCGCCTCGCTACGCCGGTTATGTCGCGTGGCGGGCGCTGTTGCCGGAGCGCGCGATCCCGCCGGCCATTCATACTGAGCTGTTTATGGCGATGACATTCTGCTTGCCCCCAGGGGAGCAATGCCTTGGCTATCCAGTCGCCGGGGCGAACAACGAGCTGCGCGAGGGACAGCGGCGCTACAATGTGGTGTGGTATCGCCCGGCGGATGAAACAAACGAGCTGCCGCGGCTCTTGACCGATCGGGACGGCATCACCCATTCCATTTCGATCCCGCCGCCGCTCATTCGTTCCGAGCATATCGATGCCATGCGTGCGGCGGCGGAACGTCTGCTGGCGCCGCAATTCCGCGCGATCGTCCGGCTGATTGAAGAGCCGATTTTGCAGCCGATTTACGATCTGGAAAGTCCGCGCCTTGCGTTCGGGCGGGTGGCGATTATCGGCGACGCCGCGTCTGTGGCGCGGCCGCATGTCGCTGCCGGCGTTTCCAAAGCAGCCGACGACGCGGCGGCGCTTGCCGAAGCGCTTGACGCTGACGACGTCGAAGCCGCGCTTCGCCGCTTCGAAACGCAGCGGTTGCCTGAGAACAAGAAGATCATCGAACGCGCACGGCATCTCGGCGCTTATCTACAGGCGACGCAGACCGCAGAAGAACGCGCTCGATCGGCGCGGCACAGCATTCCGCAAGCCGTTCTTGCCGAAACCGCGGTTCTGGATTTTTTGCGCGGCTGAGAACCGACATTCTGTTCACCGCGTGCCACTTGCCCCGTGCCACTCGCCGCGTGCCACTCGTCCAGTGCCAGTCGCCTAGTACCACAGCTTAGCCTATGTTTGATCCGTCTATTATTTATTTCAATCGAGGTGGGAATCCAATGAAAGCCGTATATTTTGAGCGATTTGGCGGGCCGGAGGTTTTGCAATATGGCGACCTCGCCGATCCGGTTCCGGCGACAGGTGAAATCATCGTCGACGTGGCCGCAGCAAGCGTCAATGCCGCCGACTGGAAATTTCGTTCGGGACACTATGCGCGTCACGCGCAAACCAAGTTTCCCCTTATTCCAGGGCGGGACTTTTCCGGCTTGGTCAGCGCTTTAGGGAGCGGCATCGACGATCTGAAGGTCGGCGATTCGGTATTCGGCGTGCTGGAGGCCGGCAAGGAAGGAACCTATGCGGAAAAGCTTGGCACCAAAGCCGCGATCGTCGCCAAGAAGCCGCAAGCGCTTTCACACGTCCAAGCTGCCGCCGTAGCGCTGACCGGCCTCACCGCGGTCAATGCAATTGCCGACACGCTGAAGCTGCAACGGGGCGAAACGATCTTAATTCAGGGTGGGGCCGGCGGTGTCGCCGGCTTCGCTATTCAATTTGCCAAGCATCTCGGCGCAGGCGTGATCACGACGACGAGCGCAGCGAACCGTGACTATGTTCTCGATCTGGGCGTCGACCAAGTGATCGACTACAACGCGCAGGATTTCACGAGCGTCGTGAGCGGTTGCGATGCGGTGTTCGATACCGTCGGCGGCGAGGTGGCAGAGAAATCCTTTGCCGTGCTTAAGCCCGGCGGTCGCGCTGCCTTCATCGCATCTGGCGTTGAGGCGCCCAAACCGACGCGCAGCGATGTCGTCGCGTTGCGGCCGCCGGTGGAGCGGTCGCGCCGGGCCA
>DASZCJ010000426.1:0-23258 GCA_035943155.1 Xanthobacteraceae bacterium
GTGCTAAACCTGTCGTCTTGGGTAGGGGACCCGGATGACGACAGCGCCGCAAAATCTTGCGCCTCGCGAAGTTTTGGCCGAAAGCGATCAGAAGCGCTTAGCGCTGGGCTACCTTCAGGATGCTTGGGCCGAGGCAGTCCACGACGGCATCGAAGCCGACTACCTGACCCAGACCGCCCTATTCCTCGCCCTTGCCGAACTGATCACCACTTATGGCGAAGAGCCCGCCGCGCGCTATGCCGAGAACCTCGGGGCGCGCATTCGCAACGGCGAATTTTCGGTCAAGCTGTCGCGCCAGTAAGGTCTAAGCCCTATCTAATCTGAACTCTCGTCATTGCGCCGGCCGACTGTTAGGCACCGCAACACACGATTCGCTTCCTGGCTTGGGAGGAGCGAGCGGACCGATGGCTTGCGGTCTGCCGGCGGGCGAATTAGGCATAATCCATGAAAGCAGCCCTCCTTGCCGACCGCGCAGTCATCAAAGTCATCGGCGATGACGCACGTAAATTCCTGCACGGGCTCGTCACCGCCGATATGCTCGCGCTGACGCCGGGGACGGCGCGGTTTTGCGCACTGTTGACGCCACAAGGTAAGATCGTTGCGGATTTCTTCGTGGCCGAGGCGCCGGTCGCGGATGGCGGTGGATTTTTTCTCGACGTTCCGCGCGCGTTGGGCGCGACGCTGTTCGACAAACTGAACCTCTATAAATTGCGCGCCAAAGTGCTGATCGAAGATCTTGCGGAAATTCTCGGCGTGCTTGCGGTCTGGGACGGCACCCCTGCGGCCAAATATGGCTTGTCCTATGCCGATCCCCGTCTGCCGGCGCTGGGCGCGCGCTTAATGATTCTACCGCATCGCGCCGCCGACGCGGCCCGCGAGATCGGCGCGAGCCTGGTCGCCGCGGACGATTATGAAGCGCACCGCATCGGTCTCGGCGTGCCGCGCGGCGGCGTCGATTTTGCTTATGGTGACGCCTTTCCGCACGAGGCCGATATGGATCAGCTCGGCGGAGTCGATTTTGCCAAGGGCTGCTATGTCGGTCAGGAGGTGGTGTCGCGCATTGAGCATCGCGGCATCGCGCGCACCCGCGCCGTGCCGATCCGCTATGACGGCGGCGCCCCGGAAAATGGCGTTGCTATCACGGCGGGCGAACGCCAGGTCGGCACGATGGGCTCCGCTGCGCGGGGCCGCGGCATAGCGCTACTGCGGCTCGATCGGGTCGCCGAGGCAACCGAGCCGCTCGCAGCAGGAGGCGTGCCCATTCATCTCGTCAAACCGGATTGGGCGCGGTTTTCGTTACCCGACATCAAGGCTGCCGAATGAACGATCAAGCGCCGGCCGAGGTTCGCTCTCTCGCGCGCTGTCCGTGGCCTAAAGCGGACCCGCTCTACATCGCCTATCACGATCAGGAATGGGGTGTGCCTGAATACGATAACCGCGCGCTCTATGAGAAGCTCGTGCTCGATGGCTTTCAGGCGGGTTTGTCGTGGATCACCATCCTGCGCAAACGCGAGAATTTCCGCCGCGCCTTGGACGAGTTTAAACCCGAAAAGATCGCTCTCTATCGCCCAGCGAAAATCGAACAGCTAATGCAAGACGCGAGCATAGTTCGCAATCGCGCTAAGATCGAAGGCGCGGTGCTCTCTGCGCGCGCCTGGCTTAATGTGATGGAAAAAGGCCCGGGATTTTCGAAATTGCTGTGGGATTTTGTCGACGGCCGGCCGAAGGTCAACCGCTACCGCAGCATGCGGCAGGTGCCGGCGGAGACCGCGATCTCGCGCGCGATGGCCAAGGAACTGTCGCAGCGCGGCTTCAAGTTTTGCGGACCGACCATTGTCTACGCCTTCATGCAGGCGGTCGGTATGGTCAACGATCATCTTGTCAGCTGTCACCGGCACGATGCGGTGCAGCAAGCCAGCAGCTGACGATGGCCGCGCCTTCCGTGCCGCGGGCGCATGGTGGTGGCAAGCCGGCAAAGCGCCTAGTCCGTGCTGTGCCCTCCCCGCGCGCGTGGCAGCGCATGTTATCGGGCCGCCGGCTCGATCTGCTCGACCCCTCGCCGCTCGATATCGAAATCGAGGACATCGCCCACGGGCTTGCCCGCGTGGCGCGCTGGAATGGCCAGACCAATGGCGCGCACATCTACTCGGTGGCGCAGCATTCGCTCTTTGTCGAAGCGTTGGCCCGCGCGCGCACGCCGCGCCTCGATGACCGTTGCCGGCTTGCGATCCTCCTGCACGACGCCCCGGAATATGTCATCGGCGACATGATATCGCCGTTCAAAGCCGTAATCGGCGACGCTTATAAGGCGACTGAGCGGCGCTTGCTCACAGCCATTCACCTGCGTTTCGGGCTGCCACCCAAGTCGCCGCCGCAAATTGAGGCGCTGATCAAAGTCGCCGACCGGCAAGCCGCCTTCCTTGAAGCGACCCGGCTGGCCGGTTTCGACGCCGCCGAGGCGCGGCGGTTCTTCGGCCATCCGCCGAAATTCTCGGCCGGTATGGAACGCGATTATCTTAAACCCTGGCCCGCGGAAACCGCGCAGACGCGCTATCTCGAACGGTTCACCCGGCTTGCCGGCTTATAGCCCACGGGGGCAACCGCGCGCTCACGTCACACGCGTCACACTTGCGCCGCCACCGATTCCTATATCAAAAGAAGAAAAAACGAACCTCATGATCTGACCATGATTCACGTTTGTTCCCTGGCGCGGCTTGAAGAAACGGTCGAACAGACCGGCGCGCGCCATATTGTGTCGCTGATCGGCGACGAAGCGCGCGTGGCGCGGCCACTCTGCATCGCGCCGGAAAATCATTTGTGGCTGCGCTTACATGACATTTCGGCGCCGCTCGACGGCTACATCGTGCCGGCCGAGGAACACGTCGCCGACCTTCTCGACTTCGTGCGCGACTGGGACCGCCGCGCGCCGCTGGTTGTGCACTGCTATATGGGCATTAGCCGCTCGACGGCGAGCGCCTACGCAACCGTATGCACGCTTAATCCGCGACGCGACGAAGCGACCATCGCGCAAGCGCTGCGGCGCGCTTCGCCGACCGCGACGCCCAATGCGCGCATCGTTTCGCTCGCCGATCGGCTGCTCGGCCGCAATGGCCGCATGATCGCCGCGATCGAAGACATCGGACGCGGCGATTTGAGCGCGGAAGCCGTGCCGTTCCGGCTCGATCTGGAGTGAAATAAAGAGCCGCGCGGACCTACTACTGCGCCAGCGACGGTCGCAGTGCCGGCCGTACAGTGGCAACCGGCGTTTCTCCAGCGGATTCGGAGCGGCTGCTGATCAGCTGGCTGCGCGGATTACGCTGATAGAAGTCGCAATAGGCAAAGCTCAAGCCGGAAAGCGAACCGCGAAAGCTGCGGTGATCGATTCTTTCCACGCGGAAGCACGGCGTGAACGGCAAACCCGTCAGGTACGCGCACATCGATTGACTGTCGATTCGGATCGTGCCGGCCGGCAGAGTGGCAAAGCGGGTCTGCCCTTGGCCCCGGATTTTTATCGTGCCGACCACCGAGCCGTCGGGAAAAATGCGGCCCACTCCCGCTGTGCCTTCGAAACAGGTATAGGCGAACAGCTTGCCGACAACGAAGGCGCGCGCCTGTTCCGGTCCGAGCTCTTCGGCAGCGGCCATCCCGCCTAAACCCGCGAACCCAGCAGTCAACACGGACGCACAGACAAGCGACCACCGCACGGACATCGACCACTCCACCCGAGATAGGACGATGTTAACAAACTTCCTTAACCGTCCCCTTACCATAACAAAGCCCCGCATCGTGGCCGAAATTAGCAATAAAATCCGAGCCGTTTACCCGATTTTTACCACAATACGGCCGCGCACCTTGCCTTCGACGATGCGCCGGCCCGCGGCGATAACTTCGTCAAGGCCGATTTCGTTCACCATGGCGGCAATTTTGGCGCGGTCGAGATCGGCCTCGAGCCGGCGCCATGCCTCCTGCCGGAGCGGTAACGGACACATGACGGAATCAATACCGAGGAGCGACACGCCGCGCAGGATGAATGGCGCCACCGAACTCGGCAAATCCATGCCGCCCGCCAATCCGCACGCCGCGACCGCCCCGCCATAGCGGGTCATCGACAGCACGTTGGCAAGCGTGGTCGAGCCGACAACGTCTATGCCGGCCGCCCAGCGTTCTTTGCCGAGCGGCCGCACCGCCCCGGTCAATTCGCTGCGATCGACGATTTCGCTGGCGCCGAGCTCTTTGAGATAGGCACTCTCTTGTGGCCGCCCGGTCGAAGCGGCGACGGCGTAGCCGAGCTTGGCAAGCAGTGCGACCGCAACCGAGCCAACACCGCCGGCAGCGCCGGTCACAATCACCGGACCCCGCGACGAATCGATGCCGGCGCGCTCCAGCGCCATCACTGCGAGCATGGCGGTATAGCCGGCGGTACCGATCGCCATCGCCTCGCGCGCACTGATCCGCGCCGGGCGCCGCACCAGCCAGTCGCCTTCAACGCGCGCTTTCTCGGCATAGGCGCCCAAATGCGTCTCGCCGAGACCCCAGCCGTTGAGAATGACTTGATCGCCGGCTTTCCAGGTCGGATGCGTGGAGGATTGCACCGTGCCGGCGAAATCCACGCCGGCGATCATGGGAAACCGCCGCACCACCGGCGCCTTGCCGGTAACCGCTAGACCGTCCTTGTAATTCACCGTCGACCATTCGACCCGGACGGTGACGTCGCCATCCATCAGATTTTTTTCATCGAAATCAGTGAGCCCGACCGACTGGCCGGCGTCCGTCTTATCGATGACGATGGCTCTGAAGGTCGTCATGGATGCCCTTGGTCGCCCTTGCCAATGACTTTACGCTTTACGCTTTTCCGCGCCGCGCCGACACCAGCTCAGAAAGCCGGGACGGCGGCGACGCGCACGACCGGCTTCTCCACGATCGGCATATTGATCAGCGCCGAGAGCACCCCGAACAGGATCGCCAGCCACCAGACCATATTATACGAGCCGGTGCGGTCGAACACGATGCCGCCAAGCCAGACGCCGAGAAAGCCGCCGACCTGATGACTGAAAAAGGCGAAGCCCGCGAGCGTCGCCAACCAGCGGGTCCCGAACATCAAAGCGATGATGCCGTTGGTCGGCGGCACCGTGGACAGCCACATCAAGCCCATCGTTGCGCCAAACACGAGGCAAGTGAACGGCGTGACCGGGAATGCAATGAATACAAGGATTGCCGCAGCCCGCACCAAATAGATGAACGAGAGTAGATAGCGTTTCGGCATGCGATCGCCGAGCCAGCCGGCAGTGACCGAGCCGACAATATTGAACAGTCCGATGGTCGCGATGGTCCAGCCGCCGACCTGGGCGGAAAGCCCGCGGTCAACCAGATAAGACGGCAGATGCACGGTGATAAATTGCAGCTGGAAGCCGCAGGTGAAGAAGCCGAGCACCAGCAGCACATAGGAACGGTGGACGAACGCTTCGCTCAGCGCCTGACGTAGCGACTGCGATTCGCCGGCATGCGCGACTTCCGATGGCGGCGTTGCCAGAGCGAGCGAGAGCGGCAGCACCGCGAGCATGCTCACCGCGAAAATCACCAACGTCTGTTGCCAGCCGAACACGTCCATCAGCGCGACCGCGACCGGTGAATAGAGAAACTGCCCGAATGAGCCCGCCGCAGTGCCGAAACCGAAGGCGCGCGAGCGCCATTGCAGCGGCACGATCTTGCCAAGCGCCGCCAGCACGACCGGGAAGGAACAGCCGGCAAGCCCGAAGCCGATCAGCACGCCAGCCGAGAGGTCGAGCATCGGCGCGCTCGTGCTATGGGCCATCAATACGAGACCAAGCGCGTAGAGCAGCGCGCCGCCGCACAGCACCCGCACGCTGCCGAACCGATCGGCGATGATCCCGCCGAGCGGCTGACCGACGCCCCACAACAGGTTCTGCAGAGCGAGTGCAAAAGCGAATACGTCGCGGCCCCAATGATTGGCGCTGGACAGCGGGGTGAGGAAAAAGCCGAGCGTCGAACGTGGCCCAAACGCGATCAGCGCAATCAGGCTGCCGAAACCGATGACAAGCGCAGGCGTGCGCCAGCTAGTAATGGCTTTTGTGGCAGTGGTTTTGGAAATGTCGCTCATATCGCCCCGGTCGCCCCGGCAAAACTAGGATTCGAAAAGCCGCGCAGCATAAGGGTTGAAGTTGGATGTCCCAAACAGAAATTGCCAGCTCGCAAGCCGTCCAGCGCATGGCTGTTCCGCCGTTGCAGCGGAGCGTCAGCGCGACCGGAATGATTTGGAGGCGCGTTTGCCATAATTCGCCGCAGTGACTATGGATTTCATTGCATGCCGCCCCTCCCTCCAGCGCCTTTTCCCAAGCCGCTTCCCATGTCGTTTCCAATGTCGCTCCCTATGTCGCTTTTGCGCGCCGATGCTTTCCTGTCGCCGCTCGAAATCGAGGCGGCAGTGACCGGCGCGCTCGAAGAAGACCTCGGCCGCGCCGGGGACATCACCTCGATCGCTACTATCCCCGAAGATCTGGAAGGCCGCGCCACACTCGTCGCGCGCCAGGCCGGTGTCATTGCGGGCTTACCGCTGGTCGCCGCGGCTTTCCTGCGGCTGGCGTCACAGATCACGGTTGTGCCACATGCACGCGATGGCGAGCCGGTGCAGGGCGGCGGTACTCTGATGACGATTTCCGGCAATGCCCGCGCGATTCTCGGCGCCGAGCGCGTTGCCCTAAATTTTATCGGCCATCTGTCCGGTATTGCCACGGCCACCGCCGCCTTCGTCGCGCGTATCGCGCATACCAAGGCGCGCATCGTCTGCACCCGCAAGACGACCCCCGGGCTGCGCGCGCTGGAGAAATACGCCGTGCGCTGCGGCGGCGGCTACAATCATCGTTTCGGCCTCGATGACGCGATCCTGATCAAGGACAATCACATCGCCGTCGCTGGCGGAATAAAAGCGGTACTGGAGCGCGCCAAACAAGTCGCCGGGCATCTCGTCAAGATCGAGATCGAAGTCGACTCGCTCGACCAGCTCAAGGAGGTGCTCGACGTTGGTCTTGCCGACGTCGTGCTGATCGACAATTTCGATCTGCAATCCATGCGCAAGACCGTCGCGATGGTGAGCGGCCGGCTTGTCATCGAAGCGTCCGGCGGCATCACGCTCGAGACCGCGGCAGCGATTGCGGAAACCGGGGTCGATTACTTGTCCTCGGGGGCGCTGACCCACTCGGCGCAGAACCTCGACGTTGGTTTAGATATCGCGATGTGAGGTATCGGCCTGACTGCGACACATTCAGAGCCTCGCGCTCGCAGACGCGGGCGACACGGCCGCTTGCGGGCCTTTAACCGAATCCGCCTTTGAGGCTTCGGGCTTGGCGTTCGGCGCATCGGCATTGCTGGCGCTCGGCGCCGCCGCCGGCGAGGTCTTGCCCCAGACCGGCTCGGCATCACCGTCGCCCCAGTTACGCGGCCGATAAAATGTATGAACGCCGAGCTTGTACAAGCGTGTCATTTCATGAACCCAGCTCGGGTGCACCCAGTAGGCATGGTAATGGGTGGCGTGCCCGACTTCGGCCAGCCAGATTTTGCCGTCGAGTGTTTCTTTGGCAATGCTTTTCGCCTGCTTCCACATATCGGGCTCGTCGATGCGGCTGAGGTCCTTGCCCTCGCAGGCAAAGGTAAACTGGCAGGCCAGATGCCGGTGCGCGTTCTGATAAACAACGCCGCAGACATCATGCGGGTAGTAGCCTGAGAACACGCGGTTCATCACGACTTGGGCGACCGCTTCCTGGCCTTTGCGGACTTCACCGCGCGCTTCAAAATAGATCGCGTCGGCTAGGCATTTCTCAGCCTTGACGCGCGTCATACCTTCGAGGCCGAGGCGTTGCGCGGGAGTTTGCAAGCGGCTCGCGTCGTCCTTGCCGGCGACCGACTCGCCGGCGCCGGTGTCGTTGTCACTGCCCTCGAGCGCCGATAGTTTGATATTCGAATCGACCGATTGCGCGGCAAGTTCTGCCGACGGCGAGACCAGGATGGGCTCCGCTCCCGGCGCCCAGCTTTGCAGTCTGCTGGGCGCGCCCATGATGCTGCCGCCGAAGTAAATCGCACCGCTGCGGTCAGCCGCATCGGCGTCAAGGAACGACGTCGTGCCGAGCGATGGCGGCGCGTCATCGGTCTCACCTGGCGCGGGAATTTCCGGTGGTTTGTCGGCGATGACGACATCGTCCTCACTGCTGCTACCGGAAAAATTGTCCGGCGTCGGCGGCGACGCCGCTTGCGGCGCGGCGCTAACAGGTTCGGCCGGTCCAGCAGCAGAGGCCACCACGTCTTCTTGATGCACATTCATTTGCGAGACGGTAGGCGCCGGTGTCGCAGACGCGGCATCGCCATTTGCCGGCGCGATCTGCTTTGATTGTGCATCGGCGTCAGCCGGCGTAGCCACGCTCGGCGAAAGCGGAGGCGCCGGCGCGTGGGTGATGACATTCGCCGGCAGCCGATCGGTTTTATGACTTCGCTCGACGATGGGATATTCGATCTGCCGCGCCGGACGTGCGTAAAGCGGCTCGTCGATTTTCCAGGAAAAAGCGTCGAGCGAACGTGGGTCGAGGTTGACGGGCTGAAAGCCGAGCGGCTCAGGGATCGCAGTCCCTATCGGACGTGTATAGCTAAATGTCGCGGCCTGGACTGGCGATGCGATCAAATGCCAGCGCGCAACCGCGGTGCGTTCGTGTGCGATCAGAGCCGCAAGATCCTGGTATCCGATCGACGTCGGCATCAACGCGGCGCAAACCGCACTGAACCAGAAGCGGGCGGAACCACACACGCCCGTTACTCCGATACGCGACGCAGTCATTACCCCTCACGCCAACACGCGCCCACCACGCGCCTTGCCTCGCGCACTTGATTATGGAAGCGCCACCGCAGTGGCGCGAATGCGACAGGTCTATTTATTGTCGGCTTAACCTTGCGAAGGCGTTAACCGCAGGATTCGCGGGCGGTCTGGCGCGCCGCGCCCCGCAATAATGGTTGCCTCGCCGGCAAGCCAACCGAGCTATTGCCGGTCGTGACGGTCGCGGGTTTTAGAATTTGTTAACCAAGAGCACGTCGCACAGCGATTACGCGTCCGCCGCCGGCAAATCGCCGAGCGCCGCTTGCGCTGCCGCGAGCCGCGCAATCGGCACCCGGAACGGCGAACACGAAACGTAATCGAGGCCGACTTCGTGACAGAACGCCACCGAGGCCGGATCGCCACCGTGCTCGCCGCAAATGCCGAGCTTAAGATTCCGCCGCACTTTACGGCCGCGTTCGGCGGCAATGCGGATCAGTTCGCCGACGCCGTCGCGGTCGAGCGACACGAAGGGATCGCTCGGTAAAATGCCTTTGGCCGTGTAAATGCTCAGAAAGCTTGCCGCATCGTCGCGGCTGATGCCGAAAGCGGTCTGCGTGAGATCGTTGGTGCCGAATGAAAAGAATTCCGCGGCCTCGGCTATTTCGTCAGCTTTCAGCGCGGCGCGCGGCAATTCGATCATGGTGCCGACCTGATATTTAAGCTTGGCTCCGGTTTCGGCGGCGACTTCTTCCGCGGTCGCATCGATGCATTCCTTAACCAGATCGAACTCTCGTTTGCCGGCGATCAGCGGCACCATGATTTCCGGCGCCACCGGCTTGCCGGTTGCGTGGCCGGCTTGGGCCGCCGCCTCGAAAATGGCGCGCGCCTGCATTTCCGCGATTTCCGGATACGCGATCGCCAGTCGACAGCCGCGAAAGCCGAGCATCGGGTTGAATTCATGCAGCTCGCGGGCGCGGTCGGCCAATCGTTGCGGATCGGCGCCCATGGCTTGCGCCACTTCGACGATCTCCTTTTCGCTGTGCGGCAGAAATTCGTGCAACGGCGGATCGAGGAGCCGGATCGTTACCGGCAGGCCGCCCATGATCTTAAACAGCGCGAGAAAATCGCTGCGCTGCATCGGCAGGAGCTTGGCCAGGGCGGTGCGCCGCGCCGCCTCGTCTTCGGCCAGGATCATCTCGCGCATGGCGCGGATGCGATCCTCATCGAAGAACATATGCTCGGTGCGGCACAGGCCGATGCCTTCGGCGCCGAACTTGATCGCGGCACGGGCATCCGCCGGCGTGTCGGCATTGGCGCGCACCTTCAGTGTGCGTAATTCGTCGGCCCATTTCATGATGGTGGCGAATTCACCGGCCAATACCGGCTCGAGCATCGGCACCGCGCCGGCCAAGACCTGTCCGGTCGACCCGTCGATGGTGAGCGTTTCGCCTTTTTTCAGCACCGTTCCGCCAGCGGTTAACGTCTGCGAACGATAATCGACCCGCAGCGAACCGGCGCCTGAGACGCAAGGCTTGCCCATGCCGCGGGCGACCACCGCAGCGTGCGAGGTCATGCCGCCGCGCGTCGTCAAAATTCCTTCGGCGGCATGCATGCCGTGGATGTCCTCCGGTGAAGTTTCGACCCGTACCAGGATCACTTTGTGGCCGGCGCTTTTGAGCGCCTCGGCCTCGTCGGACGAAAATACGATCTCGCCGCAGGCCGCGCCGGGCGACGCCGGCAAGCCGGTGGCAATAATCTTGCGTTCGGCTTTTGGATCGATCGTCGGATGCAGGAGCTGATCGAGCGCGGCGGCATCGATGCGTTTGACCGCCTCCTTTTTGTCGATCAGCTTTTCCCGAGCCAAATCGACCGCAATGCGCAGCGCCGCCTGTGCGGTGCGCTTGCCGCTCCTGGTCTGCAGCATCCACAGCTTGCCTTGCTCGACCGTGAATTCGAGGTCCTGCATGTCACGATAGTGGCGCTCGAGCGTGCTTTGGATGCGTTTGAGCGCGGCAAAAGCCTTGGGCAGCGCCTTTTCCATCGACGGCTTGTCGGAGCTGGCCGCTTTGCGCGCGGCCTCGGTGATTTCCTGCGGGGTGCGGATGCCGGCGACGACGTCCTCGCCTTGGGCGTTGATCAGATATTCGCCGTAAAGCTTTTTTTCGCCGGTCGACGGGTTGCGGGTGAAAGCGACGCCAGTTGCCGAGGTTTCGCCCATATTGCCGAAAACCATGGCCTGTACATTGACTGCGGTGCCCCAGCTTTCGGGAATGTTGTGCAGCCGGCGATAAGTAATGGCGCGCTGATTCATCCACGATCCGAACACCGCGCCAATTGCACCCCACAATTGCGCGTTCGGGTCCTGCGGAAACGGCTCGCCGCGCTCCTCCTGCACCCGCTTTTTGTAGCGGGCCACAAGCTCATGCAGATCGTCGGCATGAAGGTCGGTGTCGAGCGTATAGCCGTTGCGATCTTTGTGATCGTCGAGAATCTCTTCGAAATGATGATGATCGATACCCAGCACGACGTCGGAATACATGGTTATGAAGCGCCGGTAGCTGTCCAAAGCGAAGCGGCGGTCGCCGGATTTGGCGGCGAGCGCTTCGACCGTCACATCGTTGAGCCCGAGATTGAGCACGGTATCCATCATGCCGGGCATCGAGGCTCGGGCGCCGGAGCGCACTGAAACGAGGAGCGGATTTTCACGGTCGCCGAACTTCTTTCCGGTGACACGGCCGACCTCCACCAGCGCCGCATCGACCTGCCGTTGCAAATCTTTCGGATAGGTTTTGCCGTGCTGATAGAAATAAGTGCAGAGCTCGGTCGTGATGGTAAAGCCGGGCGGCACCGGCAGGCCGAGTTGCGCCATTTCGGCCAGACCGGCGCCTTTGCCGCCGAGAAGGTTGCGCATCGAAGCGCGGCCTTCCGCCTTGCCGCCGCCGAAGGCATAGACCCATTTGCCCTTGGCGGCTTTTGCAGCGGCAGACTTCCGCGCGACCTTGCGCACGACCTTGCCCGCGCTCCACGCCAGCGATCTTTTTTTCGGCTGCCGCGAGATTTTTGCGCGCGATTTGGCCATGACGTCATGCCTGCGGAGGTTCCGGCGTAGATTGCAGTTCTTGGCGCGCGGCGCAACTGCGCATCTGATGCCCTTCAGTGCAGGAAATGATGGACTGCATTGAGCCCAACCAGCCCCTCGACGATCAAGTACACCGCGACGATGATATTCAACAGCCGCGGAACGATCAGGATGAGAATGCCGGCAATGAGAGCGACGATGGGGGAGAGTTCGGCGGCGGTGATGATCATGATCTGCCTCGAAGCTGGAATGAATTAAGGCGCAAAGAAGCGTTGCGGATGTGGGCGGAAATCAACAAACACTCAACGCCCAAGCCGCCGTTCGGTTCTAGCATGGAGCGAACGTTTGGGAACCTGTGGATTCGGAAAACGGGCATGTCATTCCGGGGTCGAGCGCAGCGAGGCGCCCGAAATCCATAATCGCGGTATGATGATTATGGATTCCGGACTCGCCGCGGAGCTTGTCATCGGGCCGGACACTTCGGTCCGGACCCGTTGGCGGCGCTCCGGAATGACGAATCATCCCCCGATTTTGGAGAAATCGGCCACGGCGCGTGTCGCCTCGCGAATTTCGTTGAGCAGTTTGAGTCTGTTCTCGCGCAGCGCCTTGTCTTCGACATTCACCGTTACCTTGTCGAAGAACGCGTCAACTCTCGGCCGCAGCTTTGCCATTGCGCGCATGGCGGCAGCGAAATCCTCTTTCTGTACTGCGCCGGCGGCCTCGATCTTGGCGGCGTCGATCGCTTTCGCCAGCGCTCTTTCCTCCGTTTGCTGGTAGAGCTTCGGTTGCGGCGCGCCGGTATATTGCCGGCCGTCCTTTTTCTCTTCGATGCGGATGATGTTGGTCGCGCGTTTGTAGCCGGCGAGCAGGTTCTTGCCATCCTCGCTGTCGAGGAATTGCGCCAAGGCTTCGACCCGGCGCACGATCAGCAAAAGGTCGTCCTGACCTTCCAGTGCGAATACCGCGTCAACAAGATCGTGCCGCGCGCCTTGATCCCGCAATTGCACTTTCAGTCGGTCGGCGAAGAAAGTGAGTAGATCGGCCGACAATTGGGGCCGTTCTACGGGATCGCGCGTTTCAACGGCGAACAGCCCAGCGATTGCCGATTTCATCGCGTTGATCAAGGAAAGCCGAAACTCGTTATCAAGGGCAATTCGGATGACTCCTAACGCGGCCCGGCGCAGCGCGAATGGGTCCTTGCTGCCGGTCGGTTTCTCGTCGATCACCCAGAAACCCACGAGCGCGTCGAGCTTGTCGGCGAGCGCTACAGCAACGGAGACCGGCTCGCTCGGCACCAGATCGTCCGGTCCCTTCGGACGGTAGTGATCTTCGATCGCGTGGGCGACCGCTTCATCCTCGCCCTGGGCTTGCGCGTAGTATTTCCCCATCGTGCCTTGCAGTTCGGGAAATTCGCCGACCATTTCCGTCAGCAGGTCGGCTTTACATAGTCGCGCCGCGCGTTTTGCTTTTTGCACGTCGGCGCCGACGAGAGGTGCCAATTCGCCGGCCAATCGTTCAATGCGTTCAATGCGCTCGGCCTGGCTGCCCAACTTCTCGTGGAAAATGATGTTCGTGAAGCTTGGCAGCCGAACTTCAAGCTTGGTCTTTAAATCGGTTTGGTAGAAAAACCGCCCATCCGAGAGACGCGCCCGGATTACCCGCTCGTTGCCGGCGACGATCGCCTTGCCGCCGTCCTCGGCCTCGAGGTTAGCCACCAAGAGGAACTGATTGACCAGCTTGGCATGGGTGGCGTCGCGCAGCACAAAGCATTTCTGGTTGTTGCGGATGGTGGCGCGAATGACTTCTTGCGGGATCTGCAAGAAGCTTTGATCGAACGCCCCCATCAGCACGACCGGCCATTCGACCAGCCCCGCAGTTTCGGCGAGCAGGCCGTCGTCCTCGACCAATTCGAGCCCTTGCGCGAAGACGAGCTGCTTTGCTTCGGTGAGAATGATGCTGCGCCGCCGCTCGGGGTCGAGCACCACTTTGGCCTTGTCGAGCTTTGCCGTGTAATCGGCGAGGCGGCGCACGGTAAAAGCGTCCGGCGCAAGAAAGCGATGGCCGCAGGTCAAGTTGCCGGCGGTCACACCGTCGACCGTGAACGGCACGATGTCTGGTTCCTCGGTCTCCGGCCCGAAGGTGGCGAGAATTGAATGCAGCGGCCGCACCCAGCGCAGCGCGCCGGCATCTTTGGACTGCGGGCCCCAGCGCATCGACTTTGGCCAGGGAAAAGTCTTGATGACTTCTGGCAGGATTTCGCTGATCACTTCGAGCGCGGCGCGGCCCGGTTTCTCGACTACCGCGACATAGAAATCGCCCCTCTTGTCGGGCTGCACTTTCGCCTCGGCGAGCGATCTAAGTCCGGCGGCCTTGAGAAATCCGGCGATCGCCACTTCGGGCGCGCCGACGCGCGGACCTTTTTTCTCCTCGCGCCGATCGGGCTGACGCACCGGCACGCCCTGCACGGCGAGCGCCAGCCGTCGCGGCGTCACGAACGTCTTTGCGCCGTCATAGATGAGGCCGGCATCGACCAGCCGGTCGGTGACCGCTTTGCGCAAATCCTCGGCCGCCCGCGCCTGCATGCGCGCGGGAATTTCCTCCGACAAAAGTTCGAGCAACAGATCAGGCATCGGACAAGTTCATCAAAGCCTTTTGTGGCTGCCGTCGCACATCGGTTTTTTGCCCGAACGCTTGCAGGCACAGAACCAGGCCTCTTCGGCCGCGGCAGGTTTGTATTCGACCGGCGTGAAACCTGTACCCTTGTGCGAGCCGTCGCAAAACGGCTGCGACTTGGAGCGCCCGCAGGCGCACCACCAATAGCTCTCGCCGGCTTCAACGGCGATCGGAATGGGCCGCCGGCCGCCGATCTCCGGCATTGTGCTTGTTTCGCTCATGCACTTGTCCCTCCCCCTTCCGTTGCGAGCCACGCTTCGCCGCAAGCTTTGGCGAGTTCGCGCACCCGCAGAATGTAACTTTGCCGCTCGGTCACCGAAATCACGCCGCGCGCGTCGAGTAGATTAAAAACGTGGCTCGCCTTGATGCATTGATCGTAGGCCGGCAACGCCATCAAATGCCGGCCGCGGTTGCTATCGCCAGCCCAGCCCGCGTCGAGATATTTCCGGCATGCCGCCTCGGCCATGCGGAATTGCTCGAACAGCATATCGGTGTCAGCATATTCGAAATTGTGCCGCGAATATTCCTGCTCCGCCTGCAGGAAGACCTCGCCATAGGTCACCTTCTTTGCGCCGTCACGGCCGTTGAAGTTGAGCTCGAAAACGTTCTCGACCCCCTGCACATACATCGCCAGCCGTTCGAGACCATAAGTCAGCTCGCCCGACACCGGCGCGCATTCAAAGCCCGCTACTTGCTGAAAATAGGTAAACTGCGAAACTTCCATGCCATCGCACCAGCATTCCCAGCCGAGACCCCAAACGCCGAGTGTCGGGCTTTCCCAGTCGTCTTCAACGAAGCGGATGTCGTGCAGCCTGGGATCGATCCCGATCGCGTAAAGCGATTTGAGATAAAGCTCCTGCAGATCGTTGGGCGATGGCTTGAGGATCACTTGCAGCTGATAATAATGCTGCAGGCGATTGGGGTTCTCGCCGTAGCGGCCGTCTTTGGGCCGGCGCGACGGCTGGACATAGGCCGCATTCCATGGCTTCGGCCCGAGCGCCCGCAACGTGGTCGCCGGGTGGAAGGTGCCGGCGCCCACTTCCATGTCGTAGGGCTGCAGGATGACGCAGCCCCAGTCGGCCCAATAGCTTTGCAGAGCAAGGATAAGGCCCTGGAACGACCGTTCGGGCCGCATATGGAGCGGCAGATCTTCGTTCGACGGCTGCGTCATAAGGCTCCGTTGTTGGTGGAAGGCTGCGGCAAGGTCAAGTCGCCGCAAGGCCATATCGGGCGCCGCAATCGAGACTTGATATCCGATTCCTGATACCTGATTTCAGATTTTGCCGACCGAAATGGAGGGTTAGGTGGGCCCGCTTCACAACATGCTTGGCGCTGCCGCGCTGCTGGCGCTCGTCGTAATTCAATATGTTGGCATGGCCGGACTTGCGCAGGCGCAGGATTTTCCGACGCGGCCGATCCGCGTCGTGATCGCTTTTCCGCCCGGCGGGCCAACCGATTTCGTCGGCCGCTTGGTCGCCGATAAAATGTCGGCATTGCTCGGCCAGCGTGTCTATATCGAGAATAAGCCGGGCGCCAACGGCACAGTGGGCGCCGATGGCATCGCCAAGTCCGAACCGGACGGCTATTCGCTGTTTCTTACCACCGCAGGCGCGGTGACTATTTCGCCGCATATCATGGCGAATATTCCCTACGATTCATTGCGCGACTTCGCCCCGATTGCCGAGGTGGTGACGAACACCACGGTCTTGGTTGTCGGCCCCAAAATGGGGATCAAGACCGCGCCAGAGCTTGTGGCGCTGGCCAAACAAAAGCCCGGCGCGATTCCGTTCGGCTCAACCGGCATCGGCTCGACCACGCATCTGGCGCAGGAACTCCTTGCCGATGCGGCCAACGTAAAATTTCTGCATGTGCCTTATCGCGGCGCGGCGCCGGCGCTCACCGATCTTCTCGGCGGCCAAGTGCAGGTGCTGGCGGCCGATCTTCCCGTGCTCATCGCGCAGATCGAAGCCGGCAGCATCGTGCCGATTGGCGCAGCGGCAGATAAACGCAATGAAATTATTCCCGCAGTCGCCACGCTCGCCGAGCAGGGCTATCCAAATACCGACGCGTCGAACTGGTATGCGCTGCTTGCGCCGGCCAAGACTGCGCCGGCAGTGATCAAGAAGCTCAACGATGCCGTGAATGCCGCGTTACAAGACCCGGACGTGCGCGGCAAAATCGTCAAATCAGGCGCCGTGCCGGTCGGCGGCACGCCCGACGCGCTCGGCAAATTTCTTCGCGCCGAATACGACAAATGGGGGCGCGTGGTCCGCGACCACGGGATCAAGGAGACGCAATAGCTGCGATCAGCCCGGCCGGTATTCGCCGGTCTTTGGATCGGGCTTTAACTTCGGCATCGCCGTGCGGTCGTATGGCTCGACCGAAGCTTTGGCGCGCATCTCGTCAAGCTCGGCATTGACGCGCTGCACTTCCTTGACACACCAGCGTGCGAGCACTGTGGCTCCCAGAACTCCCAGGGCGAAGACCACAAGGGGCGGCATTGCTTTGTTCTCCTGACCCGATTCTGCACGATCTCGTGCGAAACGGCCAGTGGATTCGTTTGAGCATGATCTTTCCCGAAAACCGGTTCCCACTTTTCGGGATCATGCTTTAGAGACCGTAACGCGCCCAAATGGCACGCGCTTCAAGCGCGGAAATTACGTCCTCGGCGAAACCGAACTGCGCCGCTGACGACGCTTCGCGCGTACCTGCGCCAAGAAGACGCCGGCCCAACCAGCCGCGTTCGGCCGACACCAGAGGCGTAACGACTTTGTCGCCGAATCGTTCGCGCAAAACGCTGCGCAGATCGCCGATCGCATCAACCAGGCCGAGTTCCAACGCCCGTCGTCCGGCCCAATATGCGCCTGAAAAAAGATCGTCTTGCGGTCCGGCAAGCTTGCCGGCGCGCCGCGATTTCACTAAGGCGATGAAGTCGTCGTGGATTTCGCGCTGCAGTTGTTTCAAGCGGTCCACGTCATCCGGATTTTCCGGCAAAAACGGATCGAGCATCGCCTTGTGTTCGCCCGATGTATAGAGCCGCCGTTCGACGCCAAGTTTGGCGATCAGTTTGTCGAAGCCGAACGAGCCGCCGACGACTCCGATCGATCCGACGATCGAATGCTGATCGGCCACAATTTCGTCCGCCGCGCAGGCGATCATGTAGCCGCCTGACGCGCCTGCGTCTTCGATAAAGCCGATGACGCGGCGGTTATGCTGCTCGGCCAGTTGACGGATGCGGCGGAAGATCAGGTGCGATTGGACGGCCGATCCGCCGGGCGAATTGATGACGAGCGCGACCGCGGCGGCGTGACCAATGGCGAATGCGCGATCGAGGGTGCGCGCAACGGTGGCAAGCGTCAGCCCGGGGCGTAGTGGGGTAGAAAAGCCAATGATTCCGGTAAGCCGCACGACCGGCACGATCGGCCGGTCGCGGCGGAAACGTTGTGGAACGAGCGTCTGCAAGCCAGCAAGCGCGCGGCTGCAAGCCTCGCGAATACTCGCCGCGGTCGAACCATCGGTGGCGGAGTTCGTGGAACGATCGGTCATGCTGCCCAAATATGATGGCCTGAAGGAGCCCTCAAGTAACCGTTTGTTAACGCGGTGGAACGCTTCTTGCTTGAAGTGGGGATGCCACTCATCTGCGGCGGAGGCGATGGGCTAATGAAGATCTACTTCCTTCTGATGATTGTCAGCGTGTTTGTTGCTGTTTCGTACATTCCCATTCGTATTGAATCGAAGCAAAAGGCGGCGGCGCCAGCCGATTCAATCCCTGCGTAATGCCTAAGCCTTGAGCAGCAGTGCGCTGAATCCTTGATCGGTCAAGCTTTCGATCGGCCGGGTTTCGCGGACACCGCTTAAGGTCTTATCAAATCGAGCGCTGCGCCATCGCGCAATATGGCTTCGACTTCCGCGCTGGGTTTGTTGTCGGTTTCGGCAAGTGTGAATCCGGGTAGCAAGACCAACGGGCCTTTGCTGCCTTTTGCTGCACTCACCAGTATGCGAATCGCGGCGGCGCCTGGCTTGGGATGAACCGGCAGGATCGCGACCGCACCGAATTTGTCGGTCAGCGCAGCAAGAACGTCGGCGAGACCGTCGGCGCGCCAGATCAGAGTTAAAATGCCTTGCGGTCGCAGCAACCGCGCCGCCGCGTCCACCCACTGCACGAGCATGCCGGGCGATGCGCTCCGCGCCAGTTGGCGGGCGCGGTCGGGCGACGCATTTTGCGGCGCGTTAAACGGCGGATTCATCAAAACATGATCGGCCGAGCCGGGTGTGAGGCCGGCAGCAGCATATTCCGCAATGCTCGCGGTGACGTCGAGACAAACCGCGCGCGCGTGCTCGGCCAAGGCGTTACGCAAAATGTTTTCATGCGCGAGCGCCGCCAACACTGCGTCAAGTTCGACCAGCGTGACCCTAAGTCCTGCAACGCGACGCGCCAGCGCCAGTCCGGCTGCACCGACGCCGGAGCCGAACTCGACAGCATGTTGGCCAGCCTGGGCCGGCGTTGCTGCCGCGAGCAGCACCGCGTCGTGACCGAAGCGATGGCCGCGTTCTGGTTGGCGCAAAATGACTTTGCCGCCCAGAAGCGCGTCTTCGCTGACCCGGCCGGCTTCAGTGGGCATCGGGACGAAGCTCGTGGCCGAAGCCCGCGTCCTCGAGCAGGCGGCGCGCCATCTGGATTTCGTCGGCGCGAACCAGGATCCGGCGCGGAAAAATGCCGATCGACCCTTCCAACACGCTCATATTGTTATCGGCCACGACGTGCCTGATCCGTGCGCCGTTGAGCAGTGCCTCGATTGCCGTGATAAGCACTGGATCGGTTGTGCGGACAAGTTCGCGCACGTTCAGTTTCCCCGCGCCGCCGGTTGGGGTGCCCGATTTTGCCGCAAGCAGCTAAAAGCGAAGCAGAGCACGGGCAATTCTCCTTTCCGTCGCGCTAATCCGAAGTGATCCAATCGGCGCTGGCGCACCGGCGCGGGTAAATCTATATATGCCCGATATTACCTTCATTCTTGTCGTGCGATCATAGCGTTTCCGCCGTTCTCGTCCTATCCGGAGAATGATGTCGTGGCCGTCATCGTACCATTTGAAAGCGCGCGAGAGCCATCCATTGATCCCTTGGTCGATCTTGTCGCCGCCGACATGGATCGGGTCAACGCCACTATCATCGCCCGTACCGGCTCCGCGGTGACGATGATTCCGGAGGTCGCCAACCACTTGATCAATTCCGGCGGCAAAAGGCTGCGGCCGATGCTGACGCTGGCTTTATCGCGGCTCGCCGGCTATGGCGGCGACGGTCACGTCAAGCTCGCAGCCGCGGTCGAATTCATGCATACCGCGACGCTCCTGCACGACGACGTAGTCGATGAAAGCGAGCTGCGGCGCGGCCGTCTCGCCGCACGCATGCTGTGGGGCAACGAGGCGAGCGTGCTGGTCGGCGACTTTCTCCTTGGCCAGGCGTTCAAGATGATGGTCGAGGTCGGCAGCCTCAAAGCGCTGGAAATTCTCTCCGCCGCGGCTGCGGTGATCGCCGAAGGCGAGGTCCTGCAGCTCGCGGTCGCCAAGAATACCGCGACCACCGAGGACGAATACATCGCCGTGATCCGCGCCAAGACGGCCGAGCTGTTCGCTGCAGCGTGCGAAGTCGGCCCTGCTCTGTCCGGAGGTCAGAAGGCGGAGCAGGCGGCGAGCCGCTCGTTCGGAATGAATTTAGGCATCACCTTCCAGCTGGTCGACGACGCGCTCGACTATGGCGGCGTGTCGTCGCGGCTCGGCAAAAATATCGGCGATGATTTTCGCGAGGGCAAGATTACGCTGCCGGTCGTGCTCGCCTTTCGCCGCGGCAGCGACGCCGAACGCGAGTTCTGGCGGCGCACGCTCGAGCACGGCGAAGCCACCGATGCTGATCTCGATCACGCCATTGGACTGATGATCAAGCATCGCGCGCTTGAAGACACGATCGGGCGCGCGCATCACTATGGCGCAATCGCGCGCGACGCGCTCGCCCTGTTTCCCGACTCAAGAATGAAGGCGGCGCTAGCCGAGACAGTCGACTTCTGCATCGCGCGCACGCATTAGCAAAATAAGCGCGTCTGAACTTTCGCTCAGCGCGAATCAATGGGAATCTTTAGCGCCCAGCGAAATCTTTCGTGCCCAGCATCGTCTCGACCACCCACCATTGTGGAAATTTGGCGCGCAGAATTTTTGCCGCCGCTGCGCTTTGCGCGGCTGAAGAAAACAAGGCAAAGCACGTCGCACCGGAACCCGACATGCGGGCGAGGCGGCAGCCGGGGAGAAGGCGCAACGCGGCAAGGACGTCGGCGATGACCGGCGCCAGCGCGATAGCAGACGCCTCCAGATCGTTGGGCTGACCGGCCAGCCAGTCGATGAGCTGCTCCTCGTTCTGCATCTTCGCCAATACGGCCAACTCTAATCGGCGGGCGGGATCGGCAGACCACGTCCACCGAGAGAATACGAGCTTGGTCGACAGCGCGACGCCGGGATTGGCCAGAACGGCGGAGAGACGCGGAAGCAGCAGTGGCGCCGACAGGATATCGCCAATGCCGCGCATCAGCCGCGGACGCGGATCGAGGCAGACCGGCACGTCGGCACCGGTCGCACCGGCCGCCTCCAGAAGCCGCGGGTCGTCGGTCGCAAGATTGTTGATCTGCGCCAACAGCCGCAGCGCCGCAGCAGCGTCCGTCGAGCCGCCACCCAGTCCAGCCGCAACCGGTATGTGCTTTTCCAGACGAAACGCGCCCAATTTGATGCCCGCTACGCGCGCGGCGAGCGCGCGGCTGGCTTTCAACACAAGATTTTCGGCGTCTATCCCGGTCTGTCCCGCGCCCGGCCTAACGACCGCCAACGCAAGTTCATCGGTCGGCGTCAATGACAGCCGATCGCACAGGTCAGCGAATGCCACCACGCTTTCAATGTCATGATAACCGTCGGCGCGGCGGCCGATCACGCGCAGCGTGAGATTGATTTTGGCCGGCGCGCTGGCGACGAGGTCGAGGGGCAAGATGGCGGCTCAGCCGCCATCGCCCGATTTTTTTGCCTTCTCGGCGTCGGCCGCAGAACTCGGCTTGTCGGCCGCCGCGGCAGAGGCCGCAGACGACGTCTCGGCGCGCAGTCCTTCTTTCAGCTTGGCCTCGATCTTCGGCAGTTCTTCAGGATCCGGATTGAGATCCTTGGCATGCGACCACTGGAAATGCGCTTCGAGCGTGCGCCCGATTCGCCAATAGGCATCGCCGAGATGATCGTTGATGGTCGGATCCTCCGGCTTGAGCTCCACGGCGCGCTCGAGATTTTTTACCGCCTCGTCGTAATTGCCGATGCGGTAATAGGCCCAACCGAGCGAGTCGACGATATAGCCATCGTCGGGCCGCTGCTCGACGGCGCGGCGGATCATGTCCATCCCCTCGTCCATATGGACGCCCTGGTCGACCCATGAATAGCCGAGATAATTGAGTACAAGCGGCTGATCCGGATAAAGGCTGAGCGCCTTCTTCATGTCGGTTTCAGCGGCCGGCCATTGGTGCGAGCGCTCGTAACAGATGCCGCGGAAGTAGAACATCACCCAATTGGACTTCTCCGGGTTGGGCACGGTATCGATTGCCTTACCGTAGGTGTCCGCGCAGTCGGCGAAATTCTTGCGGGCGCGTTGGATGTTGCCGAGCTCGACGATCGCTTCGGTGTCCCTGGGACGCTCGACAATCACGCGTTCGAGAAGCTTCTTGGCCTCTTCGGTGCGCTCGAGCGCATCGAGGTCCACCGCCATCTGGATCTGCGCGTTGCGCGCGAGCACAGAACTCGCCGGAATTCGCTCATAGGCCTTAATCGCGAGATCCGGCTTTTTGATCTGTTCATAGAGATCGCCGAGCGAAAGCAGCGCCAACGGATGCGCCGGCTCGAGATAGAGCGCAAGCTGCAGGTAGATCAGTGCGAGATCCTCCCCGCCACGACGGCCGATTGAGGCGCCGAGTCCATAAAGCGCTTCGGCGGCGCCAGCATGGGGAGAATCGATCAGCGGCGGCAGCTTCGAACCTGCGGATATCTCGCGGACTTCCTGATTGACCACCGGATGATCCGGCAGCACCTTGGCGAAGTCGCTGTAGATCTTCAGCGCTTCGTCTTTACTGCCGGTGCGCGACAGATAACGCCCGTAGGCCTGTACTGTGCGCAGCGCCTGCGGATCGGCTTTGTAAGCGGCAGCGAAGCGCTTGCCGGCGCCTTTTTTGTCGTTGGCGAGATCGAGAATGAGCCCGGCATGCAGATCCTTGAAAATGCCGCCGGCAGCTATTTGGCGGCGCGCCATGCCGGCGCGGAACGAGATTCCGCCCGAGCGGCGGCCTATTACCGCGACGTGCTTAAGCTCGATCCGCGCAACCCGGATTTGCTCAGCCGCACCTTTCTTTCGGTGTTGACGGAGGGCAATGTCGAAGAAGCGAGCAAGCTTGGCGAACGCCTGCTCACCCTGGACCGCAATGATCGTATTTCACGTCTCGTGGTCGGCGTGCGCGACCTCAAGCAGAAACGCTACGCCTCGGCGCGGCAAAACATGGCGCAGTCGGTCCGCGGTCCGGTCACCGATCTGACGGCGGCGCTGTTGTCGGCATGGGCGCAAGCCGGTGCCGGCGATAGCCGTGGCGCGGTCGAGACGCTGGACAAATTGTCGGGGCCGGATTGGTA
>DASZCJ010000427.1:0-1670 GCA_035943155.1 Xanthobacteraceae bacterium
TGCCGGTCCAGGCTTCCGGAATCATCATCATGACCGCGTGCGGCAGCGAGTAGCCGCCCTGCACCAGTAACTCGAGCGCGTTGTCGAAGCAGGGGGTGTCGGACTGGCCCTCGTAGGAGATCGGCCACAGCTTGTTGATGTCGGCCCCGAACAGCGGCGAGGACACCGAGGCCTGCCGCGCTGCCATCCAGTTGACGTTGCCGCGCAACGTGTTGATCTCGCCGTTGTGCGCGATGTAGCGGTACGGATGTGCCAGCGACCAGGTCGGAAAAGTGTTGGTTGAGAAGCGCTGATGCACCAGCGCGAGCGCGCTCTCGAAATCAGGATCGTGCAGGTCGGGGTAATAGGCGCCGAGCTGGTCGGCCAGGAACATGCCCTTGTAAATCACGGTGCGGCAGGAGATCGACACCGGGTAATAACCGGAGGTGCGCCGCTCGCGTCGCTTGTAAATCGCATTCGAGATTGACTTGCGCAGGATGTATAGCCGGCGCTCGAATTCGGTCTCGGAGAATTTCTTCTTGCCGCGGCCGATGAACACCTGAAGATGCACCGGCTCAGTTGGCTTGACCGATTCACCCAGCGTTGAATTGTCGGTCGGCACCTCGCGCCAGCCGAGCAGCGAAAGCCCCTCGCGCGCGATCACCTCGGCATAGACGTCGCGAATGATCTGCCGCCAGTTTACGTCCGTCGGCATGAACAAATAGCCGACCGCATATTCGCCCGGCTTCGGCAGATTGAAGCCAAGCCTGGCAGCTTCCTTTGCAAAAAATTTGTGCGGGATCTGCACCAGGATGCCGGCGCCGTCGCCCATGCGCGGATCGGCGCCGACCGCGCCGCGATGCTCGAGGTTGAGCAGAATCGTCAGCGCGTCTTCGATGATCTTGTGCGACTTGCGTCCCTTGATGTCGGCAATGAAACCGACGCCGCAGGAATCCTTTTCCAGCGTCGGATCAAACAAGCCGAAACCAGACGGGGTCATCGTCCACGCGCTCCTCGCGGGACCCCGAAACGCGATGGTCTCGCGGGTCCGGCGCACGACAGCCCGCGCAGGATCGCTTCATCCTGCGCCAGGGCGGTTAACTCATCTTGGAGGCAACCTTCGATCCGCTCAATGGCCGCTGGTTGCTAGCCTTGCCGCCGTCCGGCGCGCCCTCGCCACCCGGCAGCCGATCCGCGCGTCTCGTCGGATTTCGACCGACCGCGCACTTTGGGATCATAATTGGGACAGCAATGCTGTCCTATGCGAAACATGGCAAATTCCCGGCGCTAACACAAGCCGCGCAGCGTAAAAGCTGCCGGAAAAAGCCAGTCTCAGGCCAACGACGTCACGGTCGGACCTGTTCCGCGGTAGCAGCGGATCGTGGGATGCAAGGATTGTAAATCCGCAGCCTCGTCTCGGTTGAGTGGCCAGTAAACGCAGCGTCAGCCGCAGCCTTGCGCGTAGTCGAGAAGCGGCGCAGAACGGCTAAAAGGCCGGACCAAGGCCTTGCCGCCCGCAACCGGCGGTTTCCGAAGGTTCCCCCTCGATGAATTTTGCCAGCGACAATACGGCGCCGGTCGTATCTGCGATTCTCGATGCTTTGGCTGAGGCAAGCCGCGGTTATGCCCGCGGTTATGGCAATGACGATTGGACCAAGGCGGCCGAGCGCCGGTTCTGCGAGGTCTTCGAA
>DASZCJ010000428.1:0-2413 GCA_035943155.1 Xanthobacteraceae bacterium
CTTCGTTATGATCAACGCGATGATGATCCAGCTCTACACGCCGCTAAATTTCATGGGCATGGTCTATCGTGAAATCAAGCAGGCCGTCATCGACATCGAGATCATGTTTTCGCTGTTGGAGCGCAAGCCGGAAATCACCGACAGTCCCAGCGCGCGACCGCTACAGGTGCGCGCCGGCGCCATCCGTTTCGAGAATGTATCATTTGCCTACGAAGCGGCGCGGCCCATCCTTGCCGATTTGAGCTTTGAGGTCGCCGCCGGCCGTACCGTTGCGATTGTCGGGCAATCCGGCGCCGGCAAATCGACGATTTCGCGGTTGCTGTTCCGCTTCTATGACGTCACTGGCGGCCGCATCCTGATCGACGATCAGGATATTCGCGACGTCACGCAGACCTCCTTGCGCGCGGCAATCGGCATGGTGCCGCAGGACACCGTGCTGTTTAACGACACGATTCGCTACAACATCCGTTACGGGCGCTGGGATGCAAGCGACCCGGAAGTCGAAGAAGCGGCGCGCCAAGCGCAAGTCGACGGCTTCATTCGCCGGGCGCCGAAGGGCTATGAGACCGAAGTGGGCGAACGCGGATTAAAGCTTTCCGGCGGCGAGAAGCAGCGCGTCGCGATCGCCCGCACGATCCTTAAAGGACCGCCGATCCTGTTGCTCGACGAAGCGACCTCGGCGCTCGACAGCCACACTGAAAAAGATATTCAGGACGAACTCGACCGTGTCGCCGAGAACCGCACCACGCTCGTCATCGCGCACCGGCTTTCGACCATCATCAATGCCGATGAGATCCTGGTGCTGGATCGTGGGGCCATCATCGAGCGCGGCACGCATCGCGAGTTGCTCGCCCACGACGGGCTTTATGCCAGCATGTGGAACAGGCAACGCGAGGTGCAGCTGGCGCGCGATATTTTGGCCGAGGTCGGAGACGACGGTAGCGCGCCCAATCGCAATCCGCCGCAATTGCCTGAGGAGCCAGAGCCCCGGCCCGATCTTCTTCCCGCCGCGGACGCCGCCGAATGAGCGTGTTGCGCGAGTACTATGTGAGCACGCCATTGACGCCCGCCGTTCGCCTGCACGCCTCGCAATGAGGCCAACAGAAATATAGTCACTCAATGTCCTTTGCCGCCTCGATCCGCCAGCAACTGACGCCCATTCACCCGGAAGGTTATCCCTTCATCGGCGGCTTCGCCTTGTCCGCGCTTGTTCTATTCTGGTTATGGCCGCCGCTCGGCTGGATCGGTCTCATTGCGACACTGTGGTGCATCTACTTTTTTCGTGATCCGCCGCGCGCCACTCCGTTGCGCGAAGGGATTGTGGTGGCGCCAGCGGATGGCCGTGTATGTCAGGTCGTGAGCGTAGCGCCGCCGCGCGAGCTCAATCTCGGCGAAGCATCGCTGCCGCGCATCTCGATCTTCATGAGCGTGTTCGATTGCCACATAAATCGCAGTCCAGTTGCGGGACGCGTCGAACGCATCGTCTATCGTGCCGGCAAGTTCATCAGCGCCGATCTCGACAAAGCCAGCGAGGATAATGAGCGAAATGCATTCGTGATCGTTACCGAGACCGGACAACGCCTCGCCGTCGTACAGATCGCCGGACTTATTGCCCGCCGGATCGTGTGTTTCGCGCGCGAATCCGATGCGCTCGGGGCGGGCCAACGGATTGGCATGATCCGCTTCGGCTCGCGGGTCGATGTCTATCTTCCGGTGGGCACGCGCGTGCTGGCGGGCGAAGGCCAGATTGCGATCGCGGGCGAAACCGTGCTTGCCGATCTTACCGCGCGCGATGCGGAAACGGCGTTTCGCCGTGCGTAACCATCGTTACGATTCTTTAGGGAACGCAGCGGCCGGATATCAGTTTTAACGAAGCCGCGGTTTTCTCGTCCTTCTGCACGCGATTTTTCACAGCAACGCTTGCGGACGGCGAGAATCGACGCCACATATATTGTTTGATGAGAATTAATCCATGAGTAAGATCAATGCGGTCTGCGTTTACTGCGGATCGAGTGCAGGGACTGAGCCCGCTTTCGGCGAGGCGGCCGGTCAATTTGGCAAGATTCTCGCCGAAAGCGGCGTGCGCCTCGTCTATGGCGGCGGTTCGGTTGGCCTGATGGGCATACTCGCCGATGCCGTGGTGGGCCATGGCGGCAAGGCAACGGGAATCATTCCCGACTTTCTCACCCAGCGCGAGCGACCGCGGCGGCTCGGCCAAGAGCTGATCGTCACCCGCGATATGCACGAGCGCAAACGAACCATGTTCGACCGCGCCGACGCCTTTGTCGCCTTGCCGGGTGGAATTGGCACGCTCGAAGAACTGGTCGAGCAACTCACCTGGGCGCAGCTTGGCCGTCACCGCAAGCCGATTCTGATTGCCAATATCGACGGCTATTGGGACCCGCTTCTCACG
>DASZCJ010000429.1:0-14938 GCA_035943155.1 Xanthobacteraceae bacterium
AAGCAAAGCAGCATTGTTCGCCCAAGCCATAGCGTTAGAGACGCATCGTGCCGATAACACCGTTCTTACGCAATCAGGCCTTTGACCCCGAAACCGTTGAGGCTATGGGAAAGGCATTCGTCACGACGTGCGAGGCGCTCGGTTTGAACGACCGGACTGACGCCATGACTAAATTAGTCGCGGAAAAGATTATCGAGTTGGCACAGCGCGGACTCAAAAATCCGACTGCGTTGCACCTGGCCACATTGCAGGAATTTAGATCCAATCCGCAATAGCGCGGAGTTCGGTGTCTGGCGATTTCGCAATTGGGTCAATCGCGACCGAAATCCGATGTCCGTGTCACGTCCGCTTTGCTCCTCAAAGCGACCGAACAGCGGACATCGCACAAGAGAACCGCCGCGGCGATGAATAATGCCGCGCTCGTTAAATATTGCTCACATCTCTCGCCCCCGGACGCGGAACTTCTAGATATCACCGGAGAGATGCGCCCGCTTTCGAGCGTCTAAAGTCGCGGGTACCTTACGGCTTGCGCAGCAATTCTGGCGGTTTCGCGACGTTTTGTGCTTGCGCCCCTTCAGCCACTCGAGGCTTGGTACTGCGCGGCCTCGAGCGCGAACAGGCCCGCGCCCAAGGCGGCCATTCCGAGCACCATCATGACGATCGCGTAGAAAAAGAGCGATTTGCTCGCGCCTTCGCGGCCGCGTTGCCGCCGCTGCGCCAAAAAAACCGCGCAGCCGATGCCGTATACTAGAACGCCGCAAACGGCGAGGATCGTCCCAGGCAAATAACGGCTCATCGCTTAATCCCCAATGCAGCATAGGCGGAATGGACAATCCGGGCTACGGTGCGCTTCGCCTAGTCGAAGCCGCCGATCATGCCCGTCCGACAACTCAGCGAAGCCGTCGTCAACCGCATTGCCGCGGGCGAGGTCGTGGAGCGGCCGGCGAGCGTCGTCAAGGAACTTGTGGAAAATGCGCTCGACGCTGGCGCACGGCGCATCGAAGTGGTCACCGATGGCGGGGGCCATCGTCTCATCCGTGTCAGTGACGACGGCGAAGGCATGACGCGCGCCGATTTGGCGCTTGCGGTGGAGCGGCATGCCACATCGAAACTCGCCGACGACGATCTTGTCTCGATCCGCACACTCGGCTTCCGCGGCGAAGCCTTGCCGTCAATCGGCGCGGCGGCGCGGCTGGCAATCACCACGCGGCACGCCGACGAGCCGCATGCCTGGACAATCGAAGTCGACGCGGGTGTGAAATCCGAGGTGAAGCCGGCAGCGCTCGGCCAAGGCACGCGCGCCGAGGTGCGCGATCTATTCTATGCCACGCCGGCCCGGCTCAAATTCCTCAAAAGCGATCGGACCGAGGCTGAGGCGGTGCGCGAGGTGGTGCGTCGCCTCGCCATGAGCCGACCCGACGTCGCATTCACGCTGGCCGGTGAGCAGCGGTCGCCGCTGCATTGTCCTGCTGCCTTGCCGGGCCCGGCTGGCCGCCTGGCCCGGCTCGGCGACGTCCTTGGCGCGGATTTCCGTGCCAATGCGATCGAGATAGCGGCAGAACGCGAGGACATCAGGATTGAAGGTTTTGCGGCACTGCCGACGCTCACGCGCGCCAATTCGCTCGGTCAATACCTTTTCGTCAACGACCGGCCGGTTCGCGACAAGCTTTTGATCGGGTCTGTGCGCGCGGCCTATGCCGATTATCTGCCGCGCGACCGTCATCCACTGGTTGCGTTATTCGTGTCGCTGCCGGCGCGCGAGGTCGATGTCAATGTGCATCCGGCCAAAGCCGAGGTACGCTTTCGCAATGCCGGATTGGTCCGCGCGCTGATCGTGCATGCGCTCAAGACCGCATTGTCGCGTGAGGCCGCCCGCGCAGCGACTACCGGTGGTGCGGCGACCATTGCCGCGTTCCGAGGCTCGCCTCGGCCCGGACATAGCAGCGCGGGCTGGCAACGCTCGGCCGTCCGGATGGGCGAGATCGGCGGATCTTTTGCGCCAGTGCGCGGTTTCGCCGAACCGGCGCAATCGGAATTTGAGGTGGGTGCTCCCACAGCCGACTTGCGTGCGGATTCGCGTGCGGGGTTCGACAGTCAGGACCGCAGTCGCTCATCGCGGCAAGAAACCATCGGCGGTGAGGGTCTCGATCATCCACTCGGCGCCGCGCGGGCGCAGGTTCACGACACCTATATCGTGGCGCAGACCCGTGATGGACTCATCGTTGTCGACCAGCACGCCGCCCACGAGCGTATCGTCTATGAGCGCCTGAAAGAGGCGATTTCCAAGAATGGCGTGCCGAGACAAATCCTTCTCATTCCGGAAATCGTCGAACTCGATGAGGGCGATGTCGAGCGGCTTGTCGCCCGCGCCGATGAACTCTCGCGCTACGGCTTGGTTATCGAGGCTTTTGGTCCTGGCGCAGTTGCTTTGCGCGAGACCCCGGCGCTGCTCGGCGAAATCAACGGCGCCGGCCTGATCCGCGGTCTCGCCGAGCACATCGGCGAATGGGACGAGACGCTGCCGCTCGAACGCCGCCTGATGCAGGTCGCGTCCTCGATGGCTTGCCACGGTTCGGTGCGCGCCGGCCGCCGGCTCAAGCCCGAGGAAATGAACGCGCTTCTTCGTGAGATGGAAGGAACGCCCAATTCCGGCCAGTGCAATCACGGCCGGCCGACTTATGTCGAATTAAAACTCACCGATATCGAGCGGCTGTTCGGGCGACGATAAGAAAAGGAGCGCGCCCCATGAAACCAAGCCGCTTATTCTGCGCCGTCACTTTTGTGCTGACGCTCGCGACGCCGGTTCACGCTCAGAACTGGCCGAGCCGCGCCATGACCTTGATCGTACCGTTTGCGGCCGGCGGCGGCGTCGATGTCAGCGCGCGTATTCAGGCGCAGGGCATGAGCGAACGGCTTGGCCAGGCGATCGTCGTCGAAAACGTCGGAGCGGCGGCGGGCATGGCCGGCAGTTTGCGCGTCGCCAAGGCGGAGCCGGCCGGCTATACGATGCTGATCGGCAATAGCGGCACGCATGCCTATAACCAATCGCTCTACAAGACGCCGCTCTACAACGCGGTGCACGATTTTACGCCGGTCGGTCTGGCGACAGAATCGCCGCGGATTTTGATCGCACGCAAGGATCTGCCTGCAGCTAACCTGCAGGAATTCATAGCCTATGTGCGAGCCAATCAGAGCCAGGTCCAATTCGGTTCGGCCGGCGTCGGTTCGGGCACGCATCTGCCCTGCGTACTGCTTAATATGGCGATGAGCGTTAACGTCACGCACGTGCCCTATCGCGGCGAGGGACCGGCGCAGCAGGATTTGATGGCCGGCCGGCTCGATTACATCTGCGCGACCATCCAGACCGGCGCCACGCTCGCCAAGAACGGCACGGTAAAACCGATCGCGGTGATGGCGTCGCGGCGGGTGCCGATCATTGCCGATGTGCCGACGACCGGCGAACAAGGCCTGCCAGGCGTCGAGGCGAGCGTGTGGAACGGGTTTTTTCTGCCACCGGGGGCGCCAGCGGCGGTGGTGCGCAAGCTCAATCAGGCAATGAGCGACACGCTGGACGATCCCACCGTGAGCAAACGGTTGATGGAACTTGGCCTTGAGATCGTTCCGGCGCAGCGGCGCGCGCCGGATTATCTTGCCAAATTCGTGCCCGAGGAGGTGGAGCGCTGGGGCAAAGTCATCCACGCCGCTGGCATCAGCGTGGATTAAAGCATGATCTCGAAAAGTGGATACCGGTTTTCGGAAAAGATCATGCTAAGAGATCCTAAAGCGGCACAGCACGAACTCGGTGTCGTCATAGGCGCGCCGCTCGAGCTCCGAAAAACCTAGCGGTGGCGCAAAAGCCGCCTTGCTCGTTTCTTCGATCACAATCAAAGCTTCAGGCGCTAACCAGCCGCCATCGCGCGCGCAAACGAGCGCCGCGTCGGCAAGCCCTTGCCCGTAGGGTGGATCGACAAAGGCAAGCGAAAACGGTTCGACCGGATGCGCGGGGCCGAGCTTTGTGGCATCGCGGCGAAAGATGCGCGTGACGCCGCCCAGCCCCAACGCGGTGACGTTTTCGCGAAGTAGCGCACGCGCTTGCGCGCCGTCGTCAACAAAAAGCGTGAAGCTGGCACCGCGCGACAGCGCCTCAATGCCGAGCGCGCCGGTCCCTGCGAATAGGTCCAGCACGCGCGCCCCGGTGATCGGGTCATCATAGGCATGGATCAGAATATTGAAGAGCGACTCGCGTAACCGATCGGCGGTGGGACGGATCGCTGACGATTTTGGGCCGGCCAGCGCGCGCCCGCGCAACCGTCCGCCGACCACGCGCATCAGCGACCGCCTCGCGGGCGGCTCAGCCTTCGACCCGACGCCCGATCGGGCGCTCTTTGCCGGCCACGATGGCCCTTTTTCCGATGAATGCCGTGCTCGTTGTGCTGCGCCGATTGGGTGGGCGGCATCGTAGGATAACGCTCGACCGCGACCGGTCGGCCATTGCGATCGGTCAGAATATCGGCGCGAGCTTGGCCTTGCGGCCGCGGCTCGGTCTTGGCTACGTCACGACGCGCACCATGAAATCCGCGGCGTAGTTTTTTGGCTGGGCGGCCTTCATCGGGCGCCCGCCAGGCATGCGCGGATGAGTTGCTTTTTTTGATTTTTCCTTGCGGTTTTTGCTGCGCGGCGCGCGGCGTCTCGTCTTGGCGCGGCCTGCCATGTGGTGTTGTCCTCGGCCCGCTACGTGGCCCGCTACGTGGCCCGCTACGTGGCCTGGGATGCGGCGTCGAGAAATCGGCCCCGGAAAGCGTCACGATCTTTTCGCCAAGCTGCTCGCGCAATACGCGGGTTCGGACCTCCTCAATGGCGCCCTCGGCGAGTTCGCCGAGCTGGAACGGACCGAACGAGAGGCGAATAAGCCGCGTCACCGTGAGGCCGAAATGGTCGAGCACGTTGCGTACCTCGCGGTTTTTGCCTTCCCGGATGGCGAGCGTAAGCCAGACATTCGACCCCTGGACGCGATCGAGCACAGCCTCGATCGGGCCGTAATGGATGCCCGTAATCGTCACGCCGTTGCGGACGCTGTCGAGCTTGTCTTGCGTGATCGCGCCATGCGCTCTCACCCGGTATCGGCGCAGCCATCCGGTCGACGGCAATTCCAAAAGCCGCGCCAGCGCGCCGTCATTCGTCAAAAGCAAAAGCCCCTCGGTGTTGAAATCGAGCCGCCCGACGCTGATCAGGCGCGGTAGATCGCGCGGCAAGTTTGTAAAGATCGTCGGTCGGCCGCGTGGGTCGGCATGCGTCGTCATCAACCCGCGTCGCTTGTGATAGAGGAAGAGCCGCGTGCGCTCACGCGCTGGAAGCGGTTTGCCATCGATTGCGATGCGATCCGAGGCGGTCACATCAAGCGCTGGCGAGGCGATCACCGCGCCGTTGACCGCGACGCGGCCAGCGGCGATCCACGCCTCCGCCTCGCGGCGCGAGGCAAGTCCGGCGCGGGCGATCACCTTGGCGATTCGCTCGCCCGATTTGCCTTGCTCGTTCGTTATATCTTCGACATTCGTCATCGTATCTATACTCACAGTCCTGCCGCCGCATTCCCGAGATGCTTGTGCCGAAATGTGCCTATTTATACACCGGTAAGAACCGAAGGCGTGGAACACCAAAACGGCTTGGCATGAAACGCCTTGGCATGAGACGGCTTGGCATAATGAGGCAATGAGTTCTTTTATGGAAATGGCGCTGCAGGAGGCGCGCGCCGCTGGCGAACGCGGCGAGGTGCCGGTGGGCTGCGTCCTGGTCCGCGGCGGCAAGGTGATTGCACGCGCCGGCAACCGCACTATTGCCGATCGCGACCCAACCGCCCATGCCGAAATGATTGCCATCCGCGAAGTCGCCCGCGCGATCGGCTCGGAGCGGCTGGATGATTGCGATGTTTATGTCACGCTCGAACCGTGCGCGATGTGCACGGCGGCAGTCTCGTTCGCCCGAATCCGCCGCCTCTACTACGGCGCCGCCGATCCCAAAGGCGGAGCGGTCGAGAACGGCGTGAAATTCTTTGCTTCGCCGACCTGCCATCATCGACCGGAAGTTTACGGTGGGTTGGCGGAAGCGGCAGCGAGCGATTTACTCACCGAGTTTTTCAGGCAGCGGCGCTGAGCAGATCGCCGAGCTTCTCGCGTATTTCCGGCTTCACCAGTTCGGCGGAACGGATGATTGCGCTCGCCTGATAGAAGTCGAGGGTGCGAAAGATCGCGACATTGGGCCGAATGACGAGGTCGGGCGCGGCGTGCTTATGCTTGGCGGCGACGATCGTCGAACCCATGATCAAGAGTGTAGTGAAGACGCTCTCCCATGCGCTTGGCAAATCGGTACGTTCCTGCGCCGGGACGCCAAAGACGTCGACCGCGACGGTGAAGTCGGCACGGCCGGCGAGTTGATCGAACGGCAAAGGATTGGTGGCGCCGCCATCGACCAGTATGCGGTCGTCTAAGGTCACCGGCCGGAACAAGCCCGGAAACGCGATGGACGCGGCAAGCGCCGGCCGCAGCAGTCCCGAACAAATCGGCAATTCGTGCCGGCGATGCAGGTCCGTTGTCATCGCGATGAGCGGAATTGCCAGCGCCGCAAAGTCTGCCGGAATGGCCTCGGGCAGAAACTGCGCGCAAAACTTCTCGGCATCCATCTGCGTCGCCTGGCTGACGGCGCCTGAGAGCAAATCAGTCAGTCGTCCAGCGCGTGCCAGCAACAGGCGGCGCATGGATTCGCGGCGATCATGGGCAAAACGGATGACATGATGGCGGATATCCTTGCCGCGCATGCCCGCGGCATAAGCGGCGCCGATCAGGGCGCCGAGCGAGGTGCCGGCAATCGCGGTGGGTTTGACGCCCATCTCATCAAGCGCCTCGATGACGGCGATATGGGCAAGCCCGCGCGCGCCGCCGCTGCCGAGCGCAAGCGCAAAGCTTTTCATGGCAAATCGCTCACAGCTTCGCCTGACGCGCAAACTCGAAAGCTTGCGCCGCAAGCGGTCGCACCAGCTCCGCTTTGCTCGCGGCATAGGCGCTGGTCGCGGTGCCATCGCGCACCCGTCCGGCGATGCCTTGCATGATCGCGGCCAGGCGAAAAAAATTATAGGCGAAATAAACCGGCAAATGCGGACGCGGGTCGAGGCCGGTCCGCGCCAGATAGGCGGCGATATAGCTGTCGCGCGCCGGAATGCCGAGCGCCGCAAGGTTGAAACCGACCAGCGAACCGGTACCGGCGTCCGAAGGCGGCATGTGCCACTGCATCAAATGGTAGGAGAAGTCGGCAAGCGGGTCGCCAAGCGTGGACAGTTCCCAATCGAGCACCGCAACGATCGTGGGCGCCTCGGGCGCAACGATCATGTTGTCGAGGCGATAATCGCCATGCACCACCCGCGTCGGCTGCTCGGGCGGCAAATGGGCGGGGAGCCAGTCGATGAGACGCTCCATGTCCTCGATCCGCTCGGTCTCGGACGCTCGATACTGCTTCGACCAACGCGCGACCTGGCGCGCCACATAATTCTCGCCGCGACCGTAATCGCCAAGGCCGATTGCCGCGGGGTCGAACGAATGCAGGCGCGCCAGCGTCGCGTTCATGCTGTCGTAAACCTGCGCGCGTTCTGCCGGGTAGGATTCCGGCATGTACGGCTCCCAAAAAACGCGGCCGTCGGCGAATCCCATGACAAAGAACGCAGTGCCGACAACACTTTCGTCCTCGCAATAGAGCAGCGGCTCGGCGACCGGAAAGCCTTGCGCGTGAAGCGCGCTGATCGCCCGATATTCGCGATCGACCGCATGCGCGGAGGGCAACAGCTTGCCGGGCGGCTTTCGGCGCAAGACGTAACGCCGTAGCGGCGTTTCGATGAGGTAGGTTGGATTGGATTGCCCGCCCTTGAACTGGCTGACGGCGATCGGACCGGCGAAGCCCGGTAGACGCTCGGCCAAATAGCGTTCCAGGCGCAAAGCATCGAAGCGCAACCGTTCGGTCACCTCGCGGGTGCCGGAAAAAGCGCTCTGGCGTTCGCTCGTCGTCATGTCCCGTAATTAAAGAAATCCAGCAATGCGCGCGCCGTCGCGTCCGCATTTTCTTCCGGCACGTAATGACCGCTCTCGATCGGGTGGCCCCGCAGATCGGACGCCCAATCCCGCCAGCAGGCGAGGGGGTCGATGCCGGCATTCGCGGGCAATCCTTGCGTGCCCCACAAGGCAAGCACCGGGCAGCCGATTTTCTTTGCCGCGGCACGATCGGCCTCGTCGTGCTCGAGATCGGTGGTGCGGCCGGCGCGATAATCCTCACACATAGCGTGAATGCGGCTCGGATCATTATAGGCGGCATGATAATGCGCCAACGCGCGCGGATCGAAAATGTCGGCACTCTGTCCGCGGGCGCCTGCCGCCGCGCGCGAATCAAAGAAAAATTTCGGATCGTGGCCGATCAATGTTTCCGGAAATGGCGCCGGCAGCGCCAGAAACATCCAGTGCCAGGCGCGCGCCGCAAGCCGCACATCGATGCGATGCCACATGTCCCAAGTGGTGACGATGTCAAGCACCGCAAGCTGCGCAAGGCGGCCGGGATGATCGAGCGCGAGGCGGTAGCCGACGCGCCCGCCACGATCATGACCGGCAAGCCGAAATTGGACAAATCCGAGCGCCTCCATCGCTTCCACCATCGCTTTTGCCATGGCGCGCTTGGTGTAAGGCGCATGATCGGTTTGCGCCGGCGGCGCTGCCGACCAGCCATAGCCCGGCAGATCAGCGATCACGAGCGTGAACTCTTGCGCCAATTTCGGCGCCACCCGGTGCCACATGACGTTGCTCTGCGGATGACCGTGCAGGAGCAGAAGCGGCGGTCCGCTGTTATCGCTAACGCGGGCGAAGATTCGTCCGCCGGAGGTTTCGATCCATCGCGACGCGTAACCCGGATAGAGATCGGCGAGGTCGGGCATTATCTGAGTCTTTCCCGTTCCACCGCGCGCCAGCCGATATCGTGACGGTAGAATCCTTCCGGCCAGCGAATACGCGCGATCGCTTCATAGGCGCGCGCTTGTGCCTCGCGCACGGTCTTTCCCATGGCCGAGACATTGAGCACCCGGCCGCCATTGGCGATAATGCGGCCGCCGTCCGCTTTGGTGCCGGCGTGGAAGATTTCCACCCCTTCGACCGCCGCGGCCTCGTCGAGCCCTTCGATGACCGTGCCGCGCGCGTAACGTCCGGGATAGCCCTGCGCCGCCATGACCACGGTGAGCGCCGGCTCGGCATACCAGCGTAAATCAAATGACTTCAACACGCCGTCGCGGCTCGCCAACAAAGCCGGCACCAGATCGGACATCAACCGCGGCATCAGCACTTGCGTTTCCGGGTCGCCGAAGCGGGCATTGTATTCGATGAGCTTCGGGCCTTCCGCCGTGATCATCAGCCCGGCATAGAGCACACCCTTATACGGCGTCCCCATCGCCTTCATCGCGCGCATGGTTGGCACGATGATTTCGTTCATGATCCGCCCGCTCATCGCGGGGTCGATATTGCCCGCGGGCGAATAGGCTCCCATTCCTCCGGTATTGGGGCCCTTATCGCCATCGAAGGCGCGCTTATGGTCCTGCGCGGTCGCGAGCGGAATCGCCGTCTCGCCGTCGCACAGCACAAAGAACGAGGCTTCCTCGCCGTCGAGAAAGTCTTCGATGACAATCTCGCCGCCGGCTTCGCCTAAATCGCCAGCAAATATCATATCGACGGCGGCCTCGGCCGCGGCCTCGCTCTGCGCCACGACGACGCCTTTGCCGGCGGCCAGCCCATCGGCTTTCACAACGATCGGCGCGCCGTGCGAACGGATATGGGCCTTGGCGACAGCCGCGTCTTCGAAGCGGGCATAGGCCGCGGTCGGGATGCCGTTGGCCCGGCAAAGATCCTTCGTGAAACCCTTCGAGCCTTCGAGCTGAGCGGCCGCGCGCCTTGGACCGAATGCCTTGATGCCAGCGCTTTCGAGATCGTCAACAATTCCGGCGCAGAGCGGCGCCTCGGGCCCGACGACGACCAGATCGACCCGGTGCTCGCGGCAAAACGCGATGACTGCCGCATGATCGGCCAAATCGAGCGGAACGCACGCGGCCTCTTGCGCAATCCCGGCATTGCCCGGCGCGCAATAAAGCCGCTCAGTAAGCGGGCTAGCCGCCATTTTCCATGCCAGAGCGTGCTCGCGCCCGCCTGAACCCAATAATAGAATGTTCATCGATCAGGACGCGCTTTTAGACCTCGCGGGACAGACCGTGCAGTAGTTGACCCGAGCAGGCTTGACCCAAGCAGGCAATGGATCGCACTAATCGCCATGGAGTTCACCTGTTCGTCAACCTAGCAGTGTCGCCAGCCTAATGAACGAAACCCGCCTCAACCTGCCGGAACTGACCGTCTCCGAACTCTCGACGGCGCTCAAGCGCACCATCGAAGATGCCTACGGCTATGTGCGCGTGCGCGGCGAACTTGGCAAAGTCAGCTATCACGGCAACGGGCATGTCTATTTCGATCTCAAGGACGATCGCGCCTGCATCGCCGGCGTAATTTGGCGCAGCACCGCGCTGCGCATCGCGTTGAAACTGGAAGTGGGACTTGAAGTCGTCGTCACGGGCCGGCTGACGACTTACCCGGGCCGCTCGCAGTATCAGATCATCGTAGACACGCTGGAGCCGGCCGGCATTGGCGCGCTCATGGCGCTTCTCGAAGAGCGCAAGCGAAAGCTCGCCGCCGAAGGACTCTTCGATGAGGCGAGGAAGCAGCTCTTGCCATTTCTGCCCACCGTGATCGGGGTGGTCACCTCACCAAGCGGCGCCGTGATCCGCGACATTCTGCATCGGCTGGCTGACCGGTTCCCGCGACGCGTATTGCTCTGGCCGGTCAAGGTGCAGGGCGAGGGCTCGGCCGCGGAAGTTGCCGCCGCGATCGAAGGCTTTAACGCACTGCCTGAGCACGGAAGCTCAATGCTGCCGCCGCGGCCCGACCTGATCATCGTCGCTCGCGGCGGCGGTTCGCTCGAAGACCTTTGGTCGTTCAATGAAGAGATCGTGGTGCGCGCCGCGGCTGCAAGCTTGATCCCGCTGATCTCCGCAGTCGGTCACGAGACTGATGTCACGCTGATTGACTTTGCCGCTGACCGGCGCGCGCCAACGCCGACGGCGGCCGCGGAAATTGCAGTGCCGGTTCGCAGCGAGCTTCTGCTCGACATCGAATCGCTGTCCCGCCGCGCGCTCGCGTGCTGGCGTCGCAATCAGGAAGCCCGCCAGGCTGAATTGCGGTCGGCGACCCGCGCGCTCCCCAACGCTGAGGAACTGTTAGCCTTGCCGCGGCAGCGACTCGACCATGCCGCGGCCGGCCTCAATCGAGCGCTGCAGAGCAATGCGCACGTGCACCATGTGAGGTTCTCGCGGATCGCCGGACGCTTGAGCGATCGGTTACTGCGCGCCAATATCGAACGCTGGCGTGAACGCTACGGCAGTCTATCGCTACGATTGCGCGCCGGCGTTGCCGCCAATCTTGCCGTCCATCGCACGCGCATCGGCCAGGAGCGCGAACGAGTATTTGCTTTCGGCGAACGCGCCAGACGCGCGGTCCGGCATTGCATTGCGGTGCGCGCATCGCGGGCCGGACGCGGCGGCGAACTCCTCGCGGCATTTTCGTATCGCGGCGTGCTGGCGCGTGGATTTGCTTTGGTTCGCGATGCCAATAGCCGGCCGTTGCACAGCGCTGCGGCGATCAGCGTGGGCATGCCGCTTGAGATTGAATTTTCCGATGGCCGCGTCGCGGCGCGCGCCGAAAACGGCCCGGTCGAGCGGCCAGCCGCTCCGTCCAGCAAATCGCGCCGCCGCACTGGCAGCTCCGGACAAGGCGACTTGTTTTAATTTTTTGGTTTCCGAATCGTCTACCCCAGGTCAACTGCAAGAGGTAAGCTCGCAACATTGTCGGCGATTGGAAAAGGTTTCTGACTATCCGTTCATGATTGCAAATGGGTCTAGTGCGACGCTAGTCGTGGAACCGCCATCATTTTTGAGTGTTATGCGCTGGCACAGGTTCGCGCCGATGGAGAGAACGACAAGGAGAATAGAAAATGACACGGACTGTTTTTGCGATAGCAGTCGCAGCGTTCCTGCTGGCAGTGGGTGGCGGGACTTCGCAAGCCGCGCCAATCGCGCCGCTAGCGAGCGTCGGTACTGGCGATAGCAGCTTGGTGACGCCAGTGTATTGGTATCATCATCGTTATTATCGTCACCGTCACTGCTGGCGTGGGCGATATGGCCACGTGCACTGCCGGTGGTAATGCAGTTCTAAAATCAGGCAAATGCCTGACGCCGCGTCGCGTAGCTTCGGCGCGGCGTTTTCTTTTGCGTCATGCTAGCGCCCCAGCCATTGTGGCACACGCTTGAAGGCGTCGTTGCGCGCCGCCGGATCGGTGCCGCCATGCGCTTTGCCGGAAGGATCTACAGTATTGACCAAGCCGGTGCGCAGCCGAATCGGCGAATTGGCGCGGTCGAATTCATGATGCGCCCGCGGATAGACGATGATCTGCACGTGCGCGCTGCGGCCGCGCGCACCGGCGACCATTTGCTGGCAGGCTGCCGCAGGGGTCCAGTCGTCGGCACCGCCGATGAGGATTAGCGTAGGTACCCGCGCGCTCCAGGCAGTTTCCAACAGGCGTCGACAACTTGGGTAGAATGCGACCGCCGAGCGAAAATCGGCTGTGTCGGTACGCGTCGCCGCCGTGCGCCGAATGGTCGACAAAGCGGCCACTGCCCCGTTCGACCAACCCAATAGCGAAATGCGGTCGCGGCGCACATAGTTCTGTTCCTCAAGCCAACGCCGCGCTGCATTGACGTCGGCGACGCGCTCGCGCCAAGCATGGACGGTACGATGGTGTTCGCGGCATTGCGAGCCGAGCCCACGCGATCCAAATGAATCCGGAAACAAAACCACAAAACCGTCCCCGACCAGCTTTTTTGCCCATTCCGAATAGAGCTGCGCTTCGGTGTTGGGCCGCTCTTTCAATCCGCCGCAATCGTGCAAGGCTATGACCGCTGGGAATGGGCCCGCGCCTTCCGGACGATAGAGGCTTGCATGCAGCGTCAGGTCACCCTCCGAAATGTCGATATGCTCGGGCGCTGCGGTCGCGCTGGACGACGTTAGAGCGCCGGCAAGCGCAATCACTAGCATTCGCAAGGCCATGGTTCCGCGGCTCCGGCAGGTTAAATCAGTGCTTTGCCGGCAAATTATCATGCCCGGTCGCAATCGCGCAGGCGGTCGCGATCACAAGCTGGTGCCTGGATCGGTGGCATTCGGCTTTCATCGCGATGGCCGAGTGATTATGTTGCAGCTTCCTGGGCATCGAAGAATCCGCCAGCCGCCCCTATGGGTAAGCGTAGGCGAAAAGGTGGATCGAACAGACGGAGGTGATGTTGCTCAATCGCACAGATCGCGCCGCGCCGATGCCGGGCGAAGCGGAGGTCAAATATCTTGACGGCGATTTCCGTGTGGTGCGGCCAGGGACTTTCGTGCGCTGCGCCGTGACCGGCGTATCGATCCCGCTTGAGGAACTCCGCTATTGGAGCGTCGACCTGCAGGAGGCCTACGCTACCCCCGAGGCGGTGCTGCAGCGAATAGGCTCGCGTTACGGACGGAAATAATATCGAGGGTCGATCGAAGTCACTGCCTCGGTCCGAGAGCTGGCTTACCCGGAGCTGGCTTGATACTACGGCTGGCAAGCACACTCAGCACCAAGTCGCCGAATTGATCCCTCTCTTCGATGACAAGCCGTACCGGCAATGCGCTGGCATGCGCTGCAAGCTCTTCGAGCTGGGGCGGGCCGGTTAACCGCACCAGATCCTTTTCAGTCGTGACTAGCATCAGATTGTTGGCTTTTGCGCGCGCAATCAGATCGAGCGCTTCGGCCGCACTATAGCGGTGATGATCGGCAAAGGCCGCGCGATCGGCGATGTCGATCCCGGCGGCTTCGAGAGTCACGAAAAATTTTCCCGGATCGGCGATTCCAGCAAAGGCCAGCACTTTGCGTCGACCGATGGCGTCGACCACGGCACGGTCCGGTTCGAGCCGGCCATGAAAGACGGGTATTCCGCGGCGCTGGGCGCGATCAAGCAGTGAACCGGCGCCCTCGGGCACGCCAACCACGACCAGGGCCTGGATGTGATCGAGTTGCCGCTTCAACGGGGCGCGCAAGGGTCCCGCGGGAATGACGCGGCCATTGCCGATGCCGCGGCGGCCGTCCACCAAGACAAGCGGTAGGTCCTTCGCCAGGGACGGATTTTGCAAACCGTCGTCCATGACGATGACGCTTGCGCCAGCGAAGCGCGCCAATGCCGCGCCGGCAACACGATCGCGCGCGACGATGGTAGGCGCGAGCCGTGCCAGCAGCATTGGCTCATCGCCAACATCGGCGGCGCGATGCAGCGCCGGATTGACGCGCAGCGGGCCAGCAAGCCGACCACCATAACCGCGGCTTAAGAAAAATGGCCGCTCATGCGCGGCGTGAAGAAGCTGCGCCACGGCGAGCGCCGCCGGTGTCTTGCCCGCGCCGCCGACGGTGAGGTTGCCGACGCAGATCACCGGCACGCCGGCTTGCCGTCCGCGCGACCGCATGCGCAATGCCGCCACGGCACCATAGATCGCGCCCAGCGGGGCCAAAAGCGCGCCCGTTCCCGATCGCCACCAAAAGGTCGGCTCGCGCATCACTCGCCGCGCCCCAAGGTGATTTCGCTCATACCGTTTTGTCCTCGAGGCGCAGTTGCATCAGATAGGGGTCAAGCGCGGTCCAGGTGCGTTCGAGCGCACCGCCGAGCTTTTGCACGGTTACGGCCGCGGCATCGGCGGTGGCTTGGCGCGCCGCCGGAGCGGCCAACCATACGCCAAGCCGGGCCGCTAGCGCCTCT
>DASZCJ010000430.1:0-16855 GCA_035943155.1 Xanthobacteraceae bacterium
CAGCGCATCGGCGACGAGCAGCACTTCATGCGGATTGGCGGCGCGGCGTACCTCCGCCGCCTCGGTCATCAGCGCCTCGTCGAGCGTAAGCCGGCCGGCGGTGTCGAGCAGCACCACGTCATAGCCGCCAAGCCGCGCCGCTTCTTTGGCGCGCGCTGCGATCTGCACCGGGGTCTGGCCTGCGACTACCGCCAGCGTTTCGATGCCGGTCTGCCGTCCCAGCACGGCGAGCTGTTCCATCGCGGCGGGACGCCGCGTATCGAGCGAAGCCATCAGTACTTTGCGCTTACCGACTTCGGTCAGGCGCTTTGCGATCTTCGCGGTGGTGGTGGTTTTGCCGGAGCCCTGCAGTCCGACCATCATGATTGCAATCGGCGGCGCCGCGTTGAGATCGATCGGCTGCGCGCTCGCGCCAAGCGTCTCGATCAATTGATCGTGCACAATCTTCACGACCATCTGGCCGGGCGTGACCGACTTGATCACTTCGACGCCGACCGCGCGCTCTTTGACTGCCTCAGTAAAGCTGCGCGCGACGTCGAGCGCGACGTCGGCTTCCAGCAAGGCGCGCCGCACTTCGCGCAGCGCCATGTCGACATCGGCTTCCGACAGCGCGCCGCGCCGGGTGAGCCGGTCGAGAATTCCATTCAGACGTTCCGAAAGACTGTCGAACATCGTTTCCCTTCACCTCTCCCGCCACGCGGGGAGAAGGAGAAAGCACAAGGGCGCCCGAGGGCGCATCGCGCTGTCGGGCGGTTGCCTCCGGCCTCCGGGGCCGGTCGGCGGTTGATTTTCAGTCTCTTTACAAGAGCCCGCGGAACCTAGTGACGGCGGTTTGGACTGTCAACCGAGGGATTCATTCCCCAAGGAACCTCGGACTATGCCGAGTAACCATGCCGTATGCGCCGGAAATCCGCACTCAACCCGGCGAGGCTTACCCGGGTTTGAGCACGACATAAACGTTCACGACCAGCTTTTTGGCGTCGGTGGTGGTCGGATCCGTGACGTATTCCTCAATGAACATGTCCTTGGCCTCGAGCCGCTTGTCGTCGAGGTAATTGGTGATCGCCTCGTAAGTATTGTCGAGGTCGTCATACGAGCCGCGATGGACGAATTTGAGCGCCTTGCCTTCGGGTGAACGGCCGAGGGCCAGGTCGCCGCGCGGCGGATTTTTCGGCACGTCCGAAATTGGCACCGCCGCCTGATACTCGAACCCGGTATCGTCGGTCGCGGTGAAGATCGTCATCGGCAAGCCATCCGGCTTGATGCCTTCCTTGTCGAGATAGCTTTTGACCTTCTTGAACGAGCCAGTGATAATTTCGAAGGCTTTGTCCCAGCTGCCACTGCCTTTGACATAGACGATCGTCTTCGCGGTCAACGCGGCATCCTCGCCGAACGCGTCGCCGGGCTGTGCGGGCGCGGTTTCGGTTGCACTTGGCGCGGATGGATTGGGCGGGCTTGATTTTGTCTGTCCGAATGCCGGCGCGGCAAGCGGTAAGGCCACGAGCGCAGCGACCAAACCAGCACGAAGCAATGCCAAATCCATCGCGGTCTCCTTACTTCGAGCCAAGGCGTTTGGAGCGCTAGCTCGCCCGTCGTTTCCGATCCTAGTTTGCTTGTCCGCTGCATCTATCACGTCCCGGCAAGCCCGCCTTGCCCAAATTTCCGCCGCTGCTAGGAGTGGATTGGCTTCGAGCCTGGTGTGAGCGCGGTTTGAATGTGCTTTGAATCTGGGCCGTCGGCCGCTCATATAGACGGTGACATTTCGGCTTTATTGCGGGTTTAACTCATGGGCGCTCCTTATATCGGCGCTTTGGCGAACCGGGATTTCGTGAAGATGAACGGCCTCGGCAACGAGATCGTCATCGTCGACCTTCGTCGCGCTCCCCAGCCGATCGAGGCGGCCGCGGCGCGCGCCGCCGCGCGGCAGGAGCCGTACGATCAGCTCATGGCGCTTTATCCGGCGCGCGGCAGCGCCGACGCCGCAGTGCGAATCTACAACAGCGACGGCTCGGAAGCCGGCGCCTGTGGCAATGGCATGCGCTGCGTCGCCGCGCTTGTTGCCGAGGAAACCAGCCGCACGGATTTGCTCTTCGAAACGCCGGCCGGCGTGATCTCCTGCCGGCGCGCGGCCGGCGGTCTTTTTACTGTCGACATGGGACGCCCGCGCTGGCGTTGGAATGAGATTCCGCTGGCGCGTGAATTTGCCGATACCCGAGCCATTGAACTCAACTACGGGCCGGCCGGGGCGCCGATTTTGCAATCGCCGTCGGCGGTAAGCATGGGCAACCCGCATGCCGTCTTCTGGGTCGTGGACCCGGCCGCCTACGACCTCGCTGCGATCGGTCCCGCGCTCGAGCACGATCCGCTGTTTCCGGAGCGCGCCAATATTACGCTTGCTGCGACGCCCTCGCGTAGCCGTGTCGCGATCCGCACCTGGGAGCGGGGCGCCGGATTGACCAAAGCCTGCGGATCGGCGGCCTGCGCCGCGGCGGTGGCAGCGACGCGGCTTGGTCGCACCGACCGCCGCGTGACGGTCAGCTTGCCGGGGGGCGAGCTTGCGGTCGAATGGCGCGAGAGCGACGACCATGTGCTGATGACCGGTCCGGTCGCTTACGAACATAAGGGCCGCTTTGACGCGGCCTTGTTCGCCGATCTTGGAGCCGCGTGAGACGATGAGCGTCGAGGTCGTCACCTTCGGCTGCCGGCTCAATGCCGCCGAATCCGAAGTCATCCGCCGCGAGGCCGAGCGCACCGGCTTCGCCGACACGATCGTGGTCAATACCTGCGCGGTCACCGCCGAAGCCGTGCGTCAGGCGCGGCAGGAAGTACGGGCGCTCCGGCGCCGCCGCCCGCGGGCAAAAATCATCGTGACCGGCTGCGCCGCGCAGACCGAGCCGCAGACGTTCACCGCCATGCCCGAGATCGACTGCGTGCTTGGCAATGGCGAGAAGCTCTCGGCGTCGGGCTGGGCCAAAGCGCGCGCCGCTTTCGATGTCGCGAATTCGCCGAAAGCGATCGTCAACGACATCATGGCGGTAAAGGACACCGCACCGCATCTGATCGAGGCGTTCGCCGGGCGGGCGCGCGCCTTCGTCCAGGTGCAGAACGGCTGCGACCACCGCTGCACCTTTTGCATCATTCCTTTCGGCCGCGGCAATTCGCGCTCGGTGCCGATCGGGGCGGCGGTCGAGGACGTGCGTCGGCTCGTCGCCAACGGCTACAACGAGATTGTGCTCACCGGCGTCGATATCACCAGCTACGGCGCCGATCTGCCGGGCGCGCCAAAGCTCGGCGCGCTGGTTAGGCAAATTCTCAAGCATGTGCCGGAGCTCAAACGCTTGCGGCTGTCGTCAATCGATTCGGTGGAGGCCGACCGCGAGCTGCTCGATCTCATTGCCGGCGAAACACGGCTGATGCCGCATCTGCATCTGTCGCTGCAGTCCGGCGACGATCTCATCCTCAAGCGCATGAAACGGCGGCACAGCCGTGCCCAGTCGATCGCGTTTTGCCGGACGCTGCGGCGATTGCGCCCTGACATCGTATTCGGCGCCGATCTGATCGCCGGCTTTCCGACCGAAACTGCCGACATGTTCCGGCGCTCGCTCAATCTCGTCGAGGAATGCGGTTTGACCTATTTGCACGTTTTTCCGTTCTCGGCGCGGCCGGGCACGCCGGCGGCGCGGATGCCGCAGCTTGACCGCGCGACTGTAAAAGAGCGCGCGCGGCTTCTACGCGAATGCGGTGCGGCGGCGCTGCGGCGCCATCTACAATGCGAGGTCGGGACCACGCGCCGCATCTTGGCGGAATCGGCCTCCGCCGGGCGCACCGAACATTTCATCGCGGTGAAATTCGCCGCCCCGGTCGAGCCGGGAAGGATTGTCGAGCGCGCCATTGCGGGTCACGATGGCGGGCAATTGCTGGCGGCCTAGGACAGCAATGCGTGGATGAGGAGATAAAGATGCAGCAGACCGGCGACCATCGCGTCAGCACGCTGGAAGCGCTCGAAGCGCTATACGACAAGCCTTATGGGCCGGCGATCGTCAAAGAGATCGATCGTATCAACCCGCATTATCGGAAATTTATCGAGACGGCGCCGTTCTTCGCGCTGGCGACCAGCGGGCCGGACGGGCTCGATTGCTCGCCGCGCGGCGACGCGCCCGGCTTCGTGCGCGTGGCGGACGAAAAGACGCTACTTATTCCGGATCGCCGCGGCAATAATCGCATCGACTCGTTGCGCAACATCGTCAGCGATCCGCGCGTGGCGCTGCTGTTTCTTATCCCCGGCGTCGGCGAGACCATCCGTGTCATCGGCCGTGCCAGCATTTCCACCGATCCGGCGCTTACGGAAACTTTCATTGTCAACGGCAAGGCGCCGCGCAGTGTCATCGTGGTCGCCGTCGAGCGTGTGTTCTTTCAGTGCAGCAAAGCCATCGTACGCTCGAAATTGTGGGACCCGGCGCTCCACGTCGACCGGAAGAGCTTGCCCAGCGCCGGGACGATTCTCGGTGAGATCAGCGGCGGCAAGATCGGCGGCCCCGAGCACGACCGCGCGCAGCCGCAGCGGATCAAGGAGACGCTGTACTAGTTCGCCGCGAACTACTCTCGTCGGTTGGGGCGTTCGCGTCACGCCAGCCGCACTGGCTCAGCGCCGCGCGCATGTGCTCGGGGATTGGCGCGACGACGCTGACGGCTGAACGATTTTTATAGAGCGGCACGGTAACTTCGCGCGCATGCAGATGCAGCGGCAGTCCGCCCGTGCGCGGCGCGGTGCCGTAGATCGCATCGCCGACGATCGGCCAAGCCATCGCGGCGCAATGGACGCGGAGCTGATGGGTGCGGCCGGTCAACGGTTCGAGCGCGAGCCAGGTCAGCGCCGTTTCCTCATTGCTCCGGGCGGAGATCAATGGATACCGGCCCATCACCTTCCACTTGGTTACCGCTGGCTGGCCGCAAGGATCGTGCGTCATCCACCAGCCGCGCGAGACATCGCGGCGCCCCAGCGGCAATTCGATTTGGCCTTCGTCAGCCTTAGGACCGCCCTCGACTACGGCCCAATAGGTCTTGCCGATGGCGCCGCTCTTGAACAGTTTGCCAAGCTGCGCCAGCGCTTTGCGGTGCCGGCCGAGCACCAGGCATCCCGACGTGTCGCGATCGAGCCGGTGCGCCAGCGCCGGCGCGCGCGGCAGGCCGAACCGCAACGCGCCGAAATGATCCTCGAGGCTTTCGCCGCCGTTTGGGCCGCGATGCACGGCGAAGCCTGCCGGCTTGTCGATCACCAGCATCGGCCCGTCGCGGTAGAGCAGTCGCGACACCATCTGTTCCGGGGTCATCTCTTGCGGGGGCATCGGTTTCGGTAGCATCGGGTTTCGGCAGCGGCTCTTTCGGCGACCTGACGGAACCGCTATCACGAAGCCACCCAATGGCGACACCCGGCGAGAAGCGTAACACCATGGCTGAGACAAACGACGGCACGGTCGACAGCACGGAAACCGTGGCGCCTTGGTGGCAGCGCCTATCTGCCGGGCTCAAGCGCAGTTCTTCGGCGCTCGGCGGTGCCATTGCGCACATCGTCGCCAAACGCCCTCTCGATGAGGCGACGATTGCGGAGATCGAAGACGAACTGATCCGGGCCGATTTGGGCGCCGAAACCGCCGGCCGCATTGCCAAGGAGCTTAGATACGGCCGCTTTGACACCGCGATCAGCGCCGAGGAAATCAAGGAAGTGGTTGCCGGCGAGGTCGAGAAGGCGCTTGCCGACGTCGCCCAGCCGCTTGTGATCGATCCGGCGAAACGGCCTTTCGTCATCCTGGTCGCCGGCGTCAACGGTTCGGGCAAGACAACAACGATCGGCAAGCTTGCGGCGAGCCTGCGCAATGACGGCCGCAGCGTGATGCTTGCCGCCGGCGACACGTTCCGCGCCGCGGCCATCGAGCAACTCAAGATCTGGGCCGATCGCACCGGCGCTGAGTTCATGGCGCGCGAACCCGGCGCCGACGCTGCCGGTCTCGCTTTCGATGCGGTCACCGCGGCGCGAGAGCGCGGCATTGACGTCCTCCTTATCGATACCGCCGGACGCTTGCAGAACCGTAGCGAACTGATGGGCGAATTGGAGAAACTCGTTCGCGTCGTCAAAAAAATCGACGCCAGCGCGCCGCATGCGGTCCTTTTGGTGCTCGACGCCACCGTCGGTCAGAATGCGCTCTCGCAGGTGGAGATTTTCAAGAAAGCCGTCGGCGTTACTGGATTGGCCATGACCAAGCTCGACGGCACCGCGCGCGGCGGCATTCTCGTCGCGCTTGCTGCAAAATTTCACGTGCCGGTACACTATGTTGGCGTCGGCGAAGCGGTGGACGATCTGGCGCCGTTCTCCGCCCGCGAATTTGGCCGCGCCATCGCCGGACTTTCGCCGGCCCCACGTGAGATAAGTTAGCCCGCCGATGCCCGAACGCCCGCAACTCAACCCAATGCTCAAGCTTGCGCTCGATCTCGGGCCGCTCGTGCTGTTCTTCGCCGCCAATGCGCGGTACGGCATTTTCACCGCCACCGCGGCTTTCATGGTCGCGATCCTTGCTGCGTTGTTCGTTTCTTATGCGATGACACGCCGGCTGCCGATCATGCCGGTCGTCACCGCGATCATTGTCGTGATGTTCGGCGGACTGACGCTGATCCTGCACGATGCGACCTTCATCAAGGTCAAACCGACGATCATTTATGCACTGTTCGGCGCCGTATTGATCGGCGGGCTCCTCTTCAACAAGCCCTTACTCGGCGTGGTCTTCGATTCGTTGTTTCACCTAAGCGATGAAGGCTGGCGCAAATTGACGCTACGCTGGGCAATCTTCTTTTTCGTGCTTGCCGTGCTCAACGAGATCGTTTGGCGCAGCGTCTCGACCGACACCTGGGTGACGTTCAAAGCTTTCGGCGTGCTCCCGCTGACTTTGCTGTTCGGCGCTCTGCAAGTGCCGCTGCTCAAGCGCTACGCCGCCGAGCCGGCGGAGTGACCAATTACGACCCCGTCGCCAGCGCCTTTTCGATCTGCGGCTTGAGGACGGAATCGAAATTGTCGGGCGTGATCGGACCGACGAGCTTATAAGCAATGTGCGCATCGCGGCCGATGACGAACGTCTCCGGCACGCCGTAGACTCCCCACTCGATCGCCGCCCGGCCATTCTGGTCGGCGCCGGCCGCGGCGAACGGATTGCCATAGCGTCCGAGAAACCGCCGCGCATTGTCGGCATCGTCCTTGTAGTTGATGCCGACCAGCCGCAGGCGGGAATCCTGCGCAAGCTGCATCAACAGCGGCGCTTCGTCATGGCACGGCACGCACCACGACGCCCAAACGTTCACAACGCTGACCGCGCCCTTGAAGCTTGCCGGATCGAGGCCGGGAACCGGTGCGTCGTCGCGCTTTAATCCGGCAACCGGCGGTAGCGCGGTTTGCGGCACCGGACGACCGATCAGCGCCGAAGGAATGAGCGACGGATCGCCGGCATTGAGGCGGAACAGAAACAACGCAGTGAGGCCGATAAACACGATGAGCGGCAGGAGGACCACGATCCGGCGCAGGCGCGCCTCGCTACCACTGCCATGATGACTGCCATGATCATTGCTGCGATTTGCCGTGCCGCTCATGCGTCTTCTCATGCATCTTCTCTCGCCGCTTGAGGGGCGTCGCGTAATGTCGTCGACCGCCGCGAGAGGCCCTGGCGTTCAAGTTCGGCGAGGATGCGGCGTTGCACGCGGTAATCGAGCGTGACCCAAGCGATTAGCGCCACGATCACGATCAAGCCGGCGGCATAGGCGGCGACAATGAAGTCGATGTGTGGCGTCGCTGGCATGGTCAGCCCGCCGCGCTCGCCTGCAGCAAGCGGAGCGTGCGCACCCGCCGCCGCAAAATTTCGTTGCGCATGGCCGCGAGCAGCAGCGTCACAAATAATAGCGTGAACGCCGCCGCCATCAGCAACAGCGGCATCAGGATCGCCGGATGAATGGTCGAGCCGCCGAGCCGAAATACCGAGGCGCCTTGATGCAGCGTGTTCCACCAATCCACCGAGAATTTGATGATGGGCAGATCGATGGCGCCGACGATTGTTAGTATCGCCACGGCGCGTGCTGAGCGCGAGGGGTCCTCCACGGTGCGCCAAAGCGCAATGACGCTGAGATACAGAAGAAACAGAATCAATTCCGAGGTCAGGCGGGCATCCCACACCCAATAAGTTCCCCATTCGGGCCGTCCCCACAGCGAGCCGGTCACCAAGCAAAGCAGCGTGAAGGCGGCGCCGAGCGGGGCCGCCGCTTTGGCCGCCACATCGGCCAAGGGATGGCGCCAGACCAGCGTGCCGAGCGCGGCGAGGGTCATTAGCGCCCAGCACAACATGCCGAGCCAAGCCGACGGCACGTGCAGAAACATGATCTTGACGGTGGCGCCCTGCTGATAGTCGTCCGGCGCCAGCATGGCGCGATAGAGCGCGAAGGCGAACAGCAAGACGGTCGCGCCGGTAAGCCATGGAATGGCGCGATCGGCCACGCGCAAAAATCGCGACGGATTGGCGAGTTCGGCTACGCGCATCGGCAATCTCCCATTCAACATTCCGTTTGCACCGCGGCGCTATTCCATGTCCAGCCGCAAGGCTGCCGCAGCGGCAAACGGTCCGATTACGAGGCTAGCCAAAGTCAACGCGCACAACACGGTGAACGGCGTTCCAAACGGCACCGGCCCGGCAACGGCGGCATTGGCGGCGGCGACGCCGAAGATCAGGACCGGCACGGTCAATGGCAGAACGATAATCGCCAGCAACAGTCCACCACGCCGCAGCGTCACCGCGATGGCGGCGCCGATAAGACCAATGAAGGTGAGCGCCGGGGTGCCGACGAGAAGCGTGAGCACCAAACCCGCTTCCGCCGATCCGTCGAGATCGAGCAATAACGCGATCAGCGGCGCCGCAATGACCAAAGGCAGCGCAGTCGTCAGCCAATGCGCAACGCCTTTCGCCGCCACCACGAGTTCCAACGGTGCGCGGCCGGTGAGGATGAGATCGAGCGAGCCGTCCTCGTGGTCGCTGGCAAACAAGCGATCGAGCGCGAGCAGGCTCGCCAACAGTGCCGCGAGCCAAAGGATCGCCGGTCCGATGCGCTTGAGCAGTGCGAGATCCGGCCCTACGGCGAACGGCGTTACCGAGACGACGACCAGAAAGAACAGCACGCCGATGAGCGCGCCGCCGCCGACCCGAACGGCGATGCGCATATCGCGCACGAGCAGAGCAGCGAGCGGGTTCATGATAATTCCCCTCCCCCGTGCGGGGAGGGGTCAGGGGTGGAGGTGAAGAGGTGCAGTGATTGCGTTGTCGCTGCAACACTTCCTGCCCACCACCCTCCCAAGCCCTCCCCCACAAGGGAGGAGGGATTTTTTTGGTCGAGCGACAATTCTTGGATGTTGCTGAGCCCAAGCGCGCTGTGCGTCGCCGCAAGAACAAGGCCGCCCTGGTTGAGATGATTGCGCATGAATTCGGCCACGCGATGTTGGGCGGCGGCATCGAGCGTGCTGGTCGGCTCGTCGAGAAGCCAGATCGGCCGTTTGACCGCGATGAGCCGCGCGATCGACAGACGCCGGCGCTGACCGGCCGACAGATAGCCGGCCGGCAAGCCCGCGATGGCGCCAAGGTCGACCGATTCGAGCGCGTCATGGACCTTGATCGCCCCGCCAGCAAAGAAGGCGGCCCAAAACTGCAGGTTCTCGAGCACCGAGAGCGACGGCTTCACCGGGTCCTGATGGCCGAGATAATGCACTTGTTCGGCGATGCTGAGCTCCGGCCCGCCCCCTTCCAGCCAAAGCCGGCCGCCGACCGGCCGGATCAATCCGGCGACGATCCGTAACAGTGAGGATTTCCCCGCGCCGTTGCGGCCGGTGATGGCCAAAAGCTCCCCGGCTCCGACGTTAAAGCTCACGCCGGAAAATACGTCACGGCCGCCGCGACGGCAGGCCAAGTCGACCGCGCTTAAGCGCATTGCCGCAATCCCAAGTAGTAAAAGAAGCCGCCGAACAGTGTCGATCGCAGGTGCAGGTTTTGTCGGTACATATCCAACCATTCGTTGCTGAACTGGCACAAGGCGGCAAAAGTCCTTATAAGCCGCGAAGTCAGGCTGCGGCGCGATAATAGCGCTGCCGCGCCGGGCGCCCTCCGCCCCTGCACGCCGCGCAGGCGGTAATGAGGGTTTCTAAGCTCGTCGTTTCTAGCTCGTCTCGGTCTTAAATTACCTCTGCATTGCGTCCGCCGAAGCCGGCAGAATGGAAGAAGATCATGGATTTCGTCGATAGCTTCAAATGCCTCCGGCCGCTGAAGGTCGGCTCCAAGACCTATGCCTATTTCAGCCTTCCGGCGGCCGAGAAAAACGGGCTGAAAGGAATTTCCAGACTGCCGTTCTCGCTCAAGGTGCTGCTGGAAAACCTGCTGCGTAACGAGGACGGCCGCACGGTGACCAAGCAGGATATTCAGGCGGTCGCGCAATGGCTTAAGAATAGGACATCGGAGCGTGAGATCGCATTCCGCCCGGCGCGGGTCTTGATGCAGGACTTCACCGGCGTCCCCGCCGTGGTCGATCTTGCCGCCATGCGCGACGCCATGGAGCATCTTGGCGGCGACCCAACCAAGATCAATCCGCTGGTGCCCGTCGATCTCGTCATCGATCATTCGGTAGCGGTGAATTTCTTTGCTCAGCGCGACGCTTTCAAGCGCAACGTCGAAGAGGAATACAAACAAAACCTCGAACGCTACCGTTTTCTTAAATGGGCGCAGCTGTCATTTAAGAATTTTCGCGTCGTGCCGCCGGGCACCGGGATCTGTCATCAGGTCAATCTTGAATACCTTGCGCAGACAGTTTGCAGCAACAGAGCCGCGGTCAAATTCTCTGACAAATCCACCGCGAGCGAGCTTGCTTTCCCCGATACCGTGGTCGGCACCGATTCGCATACCACGATGGTCAATGGTCTCTCCGTGCTGGGCTGGGGTGTCGGCGGCATCGAGGCCGAAGCGGCGATGCTCGGCCAACCCTATTCGATGCTGCTGCCGGAAGTGATCGGGGTGCGCCTTAACGGCAAACTCAAGGAAGGTGTCACCGCGACCGATCTGGTTCTCACCGTGACGCAGATGCTGCGCCGGCGCGGCGTGGTCGGCAAATTCGTCGAATATTTCGGCCCCGGTCTTGCCAATCTGACGATCGCCGATCGGGCCACACTCGGCAATATGTCGCCGGAATACGGCGCGACCTGCGGCTTCTTTCCGATCGATGACGACACGCTTCGTTATTTGCGCGACACCGGCCGTCCCGCCGAGCGGATCGCGCTCGTTACCGCCTATGCCAAGGCGCAGGGCATGTATCGCACCAAAAATACCGCCGATCCGGTCTTCACCGACGTGCTCAAGCTCGAGCTCTCCTCGGTCGAGCCGTCGCTTGCCGGGCCGAAGCGGCCGCAGGACCGCATTGCGCTTAAAGAGGTAAAAAGCGGTTTCGTGCAAGCCATGGACCGGGAATTCAACAAGGCCGGCGAGATCGACAAGCGCGTTCCGGTCGAAGGCCGCAGCCACACGCTCGGCCATGGCGACGTCGTGATCGCCGCGATCACCTCGTGCACCAACACCTCCAATCCGAGCGTGATGATCGCGGCCGGCTTGCTGGCTAAGAAAGCGGCGGAGAAGGGCCTCACCGTAAAGCCGTGGGTGAAAACCTCGCTAGCGCCCGGCTCGCAGGTGGTGGCGGAGTATTACGAGAAGTCGGGTCTGCAGAAATCGCTCGACGCGCTGGGTTTCAATCTGGTCGGTTTCGGTTGCACGACCTGCATTGGTAATTCCGGTCCGCTGCCCGAGGAGATTTCCGAGGCAATCAACAAGAACGACCTCGTCGGGGCCGCGGTGCTCTCCGGCAATCGCAATTTCGAAGGTCGTGTGAACGCCGATGTGCGGGCCAATTATTTGGCCTCGCCGCCTTTGGTCGTCGCCTATGCGCTTGCCGGCTCGATGCTGGTCGATGTTGCCAGGGCGCCGCTCGGCACCGACAAGAACGGCCGCAAGGTCTATCTGCGCGATCTCTGGCCAACGAGCCGCGAGATCGCGACAGTGATGGCCAAAAGCATCAACAAGCAGATGTTCACGCGCAAATATGCCGACGTGTTCAAGGGCGACGCGAATTGGCGAAAGATCGCCGTCAAGGGCGGTCTGACCTACAAATGGGACGACCGCTCGACCTATGTACAGAACCCGCCGTATTTCGAAGGCATGCAGAAACGTGGCCAAGCGATCGAGGACATCGTCGACGCCCGCGTTCTTGGCCTGTTTCTCGATTCGATCACGACCGACCACATTTCACCGGCGGGATCGATCAAGGAGGAAAGCCCAGCCGGCGAATATCTGCGCGACCATCAGGTGCGGCCGCGCGACTTCAATCAGTACGGCACACGCCGCGGCAATCACCAAGTCATGATGCGCGGCACGTTCGCCAATATCCGCATCAAAAACCAGATGGTGCCCGGCGTCGAGGGCGGCTACACGATCCACTATCCGTCGCGTCAGCGCATGACCATGTACGACGCGGCGATGCGCTACAAATCCGAGCACGTGCCGCTCGTGGTCTTTGCCGGCAAGGAATACGGCACCGGCTCGTCGCGCGATTGGGCGGCCAAGGGCACGGCCCTACTCGGTATTCGCGCGGTGATCGCGCAGTCATTCGAACGCATTCATCGCTCGAACCTAGTCGGCATGGGCGTGGTTCCTCTGGTGTTCGAGGAGGGCACGTCATGGCAGACGCTCGGATTGAAAGGCGACGAGCAGGTCACCATTCGCGGCCTGCATGGGGACCTCAAGCCGCATCAGCGCCTGCAAGCGGAAATTGTTGCCGCCGACGGTGGGCTTAAACGGGTGCCGCTGGTCTGCCGGATCGACACCGCGGACGAGCTCGATTATTTCCGTAACGGCGGCATCTTGCAGTACGTGCTGCGACGGCTGGCGGCTTAAAGCAGGATTCCGAAGCAACTCTAGCTTTTTGTTCAAGTATGATTGGCCAGTTCTGCCTCACCGTGAAGTGAGTGGCGGGTGAGGCGAGCGGGCGCTACAAACGCCGGACATCGAAACCGTAGCGAACGCCGTGAGGCGGAGGTTGTAATGGCAGATCGCCGCATTGCGCCAGCACTCCTCATCGTGGGCTTTGTGATCACGAGTTTTGCTGGCGCTAACGCCGCCGAGCCGCGCGCGGTTCTCGAACTGTTCACCAGCCAAGGCTGTTCGTCCTGTCCTCCGGCCGACCGACTGGTCGGTCAGTTGGTCAACGATCCGTCGCTCATCGCGTTGAGCGTTCCTATCGATTACTGGGATTATCTCGGCTGGCGAGACACGCTCGCCAATCCCGCGCATTCGGCGCGCCAGCGCGCCTATGCGCGGGTGCGCGGCGATGGTCAGGTTTATACGCCGCAAATCGTCGTCAACGGCGCGGCCGACGCGCTCGGCAGCGATCAAGGATCGATCGAGCGCGCGATCACGCAGACCGACCATAAAACCGGAGTGATGTCGCTGCCGGTTTTGCTGTCGGTCGGCGATGGCGCACTGAACGTCAAACTGTCTGCCACGGACAAGACGCAGGTTCCAGCGGAAGTCTGGCTTTGCTCGCTCACCAAAGCGGTCCCTGTCGTCATCGTGCGCGGCGAGAACCGCGGGCGCACGATCACCTACCACAACGTGGTGCGCAAGTGGCTCAAGCTCGGCAATTTGACCGGCGAGCAGTCCGCCTGGAGCGTGCCGCTTGCGCAGATCAAGGCGGAGGGTATCGACGCCGCCGCGGTCATGGTGCAGGAAGGCAGCCGCGACAAGCCCGGCATTATCCTCGGCGCCGCCTATACGCCGCTGAACTGAGTCGGATCGCAGCGGCCTGGCATCTAGTCGCCATTTCGAAATCGGGTCTGCGACGAGGTTCGGATTCCGATTGCAATGCCGGACTGCAATATCGGACTGGCGAGCGGCTTTGTTTAAGCCCCGACGTCCTCTCTTCCCCTGGCATCGGCCCTTGCAAAAAACATAAGGCCGGCAAACTGCCGGCCCTAAGGAAGGGGGAACAAACGCAAAGGCACACAAGAAACTGTGGCCCGGTCCGCCCGCGCCCCGGGGGGCTGGGGGGCTGAGGAATCCGGAACACGATCCGAACCGGGCCCTGAGGCAACGATCGATTGTTTCGCAGGGTAGCTTGGCGCGTGCTTGGCCGAAGTTTGGCTGGATTATGATGAGTCCTAACGAAGCCGTGATTCCCGCCGTTCAAATTGACGCACCCATCTGCGCGCAGCCGCGCCGCGGTTCGTCGCAGAGTTTCGGCCCAAGACCTTCGGACGAAGACCTTTCGATGGCCCATCCTCATCGGCAATTGACCGGGTCACGCGATCGGATCGGCAATTTCGCGTTGAAAAGTTGCCGCACCAGTGGGGCTTGCCGCAACGGCGTTCCAGCGCGATCATGAAGCTCCGATGACAGGGTCCGCCAGGCGGGCTCGACACACAGGAGGCGCCGTATGGATTTCGGCGAAACCGATCCAAGCGCGTGGCGCGGGGACGAGCATCGTGCACGCGTCCCCGCCAGTGAAGTGACCTTCAGCCGGCGCGAGCTAGATCGGCTCCTGCGGCTTTACGGCCGCAAAGTTGCCGCCGGCGAGTGGCGCGATTACGCCATCGATTTTCTTAAAGATCGCGCGGTTTTCTCGGTGTTCCGCCGCGCCTGCGAAGTGCCGATCTACCGCATTGAGAAGAACCCCAGGCTTGGCCGGCGCCAGGGCGCCTACAGCGTTATCTCGGCGACCGGGCATATCCTGCGACGCGGCCAAGAACTCGACCGCGTGCTCGGCGCGCTCGACCGCTCGCTGCGGCTGGTGGCGGGGTAAGGGCCGTCATCCTGAGGTGGCCGCAAAGCGGCCCTCGAAGGATGCACGGCCGAGGCGCTGCGGCCGTCGCCCTTCGAGGCTCGCTGCGCTCGCGCCTCAGGGTGACGGCTCACTCTGGCGTCGTCGTATCGCCCTTGCCCAGCGCGCGCTGCATCAGCACGGCGTCGAGCCATTTGCCGTGCTTGAAGCCGACCGAGCGCAGCGTGCCGATATGGCTGAAGCCGGCGCGTTCATGCACGGCGATCGAGCCGATTTGCGCGGAATCGCCAATCACTGCGATCATCTGCCGAAAGCCGCGTTGCGCGCTCTCAGCGATGAGCCTCCTCAACAATAATCCGCCGATCCCTCTGCGATGCATCGCCGGCGACACGTAGAGCGAATCTTCGACGCTCCATTTGTAGGCCGGCCGGCTGCGGTATGGCCCGGCATAGGCATAGCCGGCAACTAAGCCTCCGCTCTCGGCCGTCAAATAGGGATAGCCGTTGTTGAGTAGCGCCGCTTGGCGGCGTGTCATTTCCGCTTGGTCCGGCGGCTCGATCTCAAACGATGCGGTGCCGTTAACAACGGCATCGGCGTAAATGCGGGTAATGGCCGCGATATCGGTGGGCGCCGCCGGGCGGATGATGACCTTCTGCATCGGAAAATGAAATTGCCAGAAAAGAAATCGCCGCGAAATATACTGGAAAAGAAAACGCCCCGGACCGCTCCGGGGCGCTTGTGTGGATCGCAACGCGCTTTTCGTTAGCGGCGGTCGCCCATCAGCCGCAGCAGCATCAGGAACAGGTTGATGAAGTCGAGATAGAGCGACAGCGCGCCCATGACTGCCTTGCGGCCGCCGATCGTGCCGTCGTCCATCGGATCGTACATTTCCTTGATGCGCTGGGTATCCCAGCCGGTCAGTCCGGCGAACACGATCACGCCGATCACTGAAATGGCCCAATCGAGACCGCTGGAGCGCAGGAAAATGTTGACCAGGCTGGCGATGATGATGCCGATCAGGCCCATGAACATGAACGAGCCGACGCCGCTGAGGTCACGCTTGGTGGTGTAGCCCCACAGGCTCAGCGCGCCGAATGTCGCGGCGGAGATGAAGAACACCCGCGTGATCGATGTGCCGGTGTACATCAGGAAGATCGACGCCAGCGACACCCCGAGCAAGCCGGCATAAACGAAAAACAGCATGAGCGCTGTTGCCGGCTGCATCCGGTTGATGCCGAAGCTGATAGCGAAAACAAGCCCAAGCGGCGCCAGAACGAGAACCCACATCAGCGGGCTCTGGAACACGGTCTGACCAAAGGCGGTCAGTTGTAGGCCGGCGCCGGTCTGCACCACCGCGGCCGAGAAGGTCAGCCACGCAACCAGTCCCGTCAGCGCCACGCCCGCGGCCATGTAATTGTAGACGCGGATCATGTAGGCGCGCAGGCCGGCATCGACCGCGACCTGGTCCGTGCGATAGCCGGTCCGGGCGGCCGCGTAATTCCGATCAAAGTCGGACATGGAATAACCCCTGTTTTGTCCCGGCGCTCAGGCCGGGGCTGTATCCGGCGAAAGCCGGAATTGGTGTGGCAGGAATCTAATGCCAAAGGGCAGTCCGCGCCAGATGGGCGGGCGGCCATATTTTGCGGCTGGTTACAAGTTTTTCATGTGGTTTCATCGCCCTTTTCATGGCTCTAACGTGCCTTTTCCCGGATGCGGTGCAGCATGCAGTAGTGGCTAGGTCTGGGAGGGCTTAGAGATTGCGCAGCACCTCGGCCGGCTTGCGGCCGAGCGCACCGAACGTGCCAGCGAGCCCGATCGCCACCGTCACCGCTAGCGCCGTGGCCGCCGTTTCGATGGCGGCGGCCGCCACCCATTCGAAGGGAAATTCCATGATGTCAGTCACGACAAAATAGGCGGCGAGCGTGCCGGCGCCGACCGCGAAAATTGCCGTGGCCAGCCCGATCAGGAG
>DASZCJ010000431.1:0-2312 GCA_035943155.1 Xanthobacteraceae bacterium
CGCGAATGGTTCTCGGACCGCTATTCGGTGCTCGATCCATACGGGTTCGTCTTTTACACCTGGGGCGTGCGCCGCGAGCTGCCGATGGCTGAACTTAAGAACTACACCGCACACAAGGACCGCATGCTCAAGCGTCCCGCCGTCGGCCGCGTGGTCGCGGACGAGAAGCTGAAGGTGTAGTAGCGCTGGTCATTGCGAGGAGCGAAGCGACGAAGCAATCCAGAAAGCCATAAATCTCACTGGATTGCTTCGCTTCGCTCGCAATGACGGAAGCGGTCACGCCGTCTTCTGCACTTTTAATCCGAGGTCGGCGATGGTGCGCTCGCGCATGATGAATTTTTGAATCTTGCCGGTCACCGTCATCGGGAATTCGTCGACGAATTTGATATAGCGCGGCACTTTATAATGCGCGATCTGATCGCGGCAGAAGGCGCGGATTTCTTCCTCGGTCGCGCTGACGCCGGGACGCAACTCGACCCAGGCGCAAATCTCTTCGCCATAGCGATCGTCCGGCACGCCGATCACCTGGACGTCCTGGATCTTCGGATGACGATAGAGAAATTCCTCGATCTCGCGCGGATAGACGTTCTCGCCGCCGCGAATGACCATGTCCTTGATGCGCCCGACGATGTTGCAATAACCCTCGGCGTCGATGGTCGCGAGGTCGCCGGTATGCATCCAGCGCGCCGCATCGATGGCCTCGCGAGTGCGCTCTTCGTCGCCCCAATAGCCGAGCATGACGCAATAGCCGCGGGTTAAGAGCTCACCCGGCGTTCCGGTCGGCACGATGCGCCCATTCAGATCGACGATCTTGACTTCGACGTGCGGCGCAATGCGCCCGACGGTCGAAACGCGGCGCTCCAGCGGGTCCTCGGTCGAGCTCTGGAAACTGACCGGGCTGGTTTCGGTCATGCCGTAGGCAATGGTGATTTCGGAAAGATGCATGTTGCCGATCGCGCGCTTCATCACTTCGATCGGGCATGGCGAGCCGGCCATGATTCCAGTGCGCAGCGAGGAAAGATCGAAGCGGCTGAATTCCGGATGATCGAGCTGCGCGATGAACATGGTCGGCACGCCGTGCAGCGCGGTGCAGCGCTCCTCGGCGACGGCTTGCAATGTCGCGAGCGGATCGAAGCCTTCGCCGGGAAACACCATGCAGGCGCCGTGCGTCAGCGCCGCAAGATTGCCGAGCACCATGCCAAAACAATGGTAGAGCGGCACCGGGATGCACAGCCGGTCCTCGGACGTAAGCCGCATGGCTTCGCCGATGAAGAAACCATTGTTGAGGATGTTGTGGTGCGACAGGGTCGCGCCCTTTGGGAAGCCGGTGGTGCCGGAGGTGAACTGAATGTTGATCGGTTCGTCGAATTGCAACTGCGGCGCCAATTCGGCGATGCGCTTTGTTTCGCTCGCGCCGCCGCGCGTCATGATTTCGGAGAAGCGGAACGTGCCTGGGTGCCAACTGTCGCCGAGCAGAACGACGGAGCGCAGCGCCGGCAGACGCGCCGATTCGAGCTTGCCGGGTAGGGCATGACCGAGTTCCGGCGCCAGTTCGCGCAGCATGCCGACGTAATCGGAGGTCTTGAAACGCTCGGCGAGAATGAGCGCTTTACAGCCGACTTTGTTGAGCGCGTATTCGAGCTCGGCGGTTCGGTAGGCGGGATTGATGTTGACCAGGATGAGCCCGGCTTTGGCGCTGGCGAACTGCGTCAGCACCCATTCGCTGTTGTTGGCCGACCAGATGCCGATGCGATCGCCGGGATTGAGTTCGAGCGTCAGAAGCCCGGCCGCGAGCCTGTCGACGGCCTCGCGCAGCTCGGCATAGCTGAGGCGGACGTTTTGATGAGGGACCACAAGCGCCGGGCGCGTTGCCCATTTGGCGCAAGCGTCATCGAAAAACTGTCCGATCGTTTTGCCGATCAGCGGCTGATCGCTTGCCCCATGCACATAGCTGAGCTCAAGTCCGGCCATTGCCGTTCCTCCCGTCATTTTGCCGGAGATTATAGCGCTTAACCGGGCCGGCAACTGCACGATTCAATGCTGCGGCGGACGCCGCTAACGCGACGAAAACGCTAGTGCGGCGGACACTAGCGGGTACTGGCTTTGTGGCCGTCGTCCTGCTTGGTACACTGCACTCAATAAGCTCGAACGCTGCGCGAAGGAAATGACCACCGGGATGAATGCAGAACTTTCAGTGTCGCTCTGGCGCGGCGCGCAGCATGGCCATTATGAGACCTATCGCGTGCCGCAGCGGCAAAGCCAGACCGTGCTCGACGTCGTCACTTTCGTGCAGCGGTATATCGACCCAACCC
>DASZCJ010000432.1:0-4161 GCA_035943155.1 Xanthobacteraceae bacterium
GGCCGGAGCCGAGGCTGCAGGCCGGCGAGGGGCGAGATGGATCAGTTCGTGTCCCACTACCTGCTCCGTCTCGATGCAAAAGGACGCATATCAGTGCCGGCATCATTCCGAGCGGTCTTGGCGCGCGACGGTTTCGAGGGACTTTATTGCTATCCGGCCCTCGACCGGCCGGCGCTCGATGCCGGCGGCAATGCCTTACTCGCCGAAATCGAGACGATGATTGCGGGCTACGCGCCCTATTCCGAACAGCGCGAGCAATTCGCCTTGTCGCTTTACGGCACGAGCGAGACGCTCAAGATCGACAGCGAGGGCCGCGTAGTGCTGACGGAGGCGCTGAAAGCCCATGCCGGCATCACCGACGCGGCGACTTTCGTCGGTCTCGGCCACAAATTTCGAATCTGGGAACCCAGCCGCTTTCGCGCGGAGCTCGCGGAGGCCACCGAGAAGGTCCGCGCGTTCAAGCGGGATCTGGGGACCCGGACGGCGGCGGCAAAACCGCTCGGAGCACGGGAATGACAGCGGGCAGCGGCAGCGATGCTGTCGCTGGCGGACCGGCCCGTCATATTCCCGTGCTCGCCCGCCTCGCCATCGATTGGCTTGCGGTAAAACCCGGCGGTCTTTACGTCGACGCAACTTTCGGCGGCGGCGGCTATACACGCGCGATCCTGCAAACAGCCGGCGTGCGCGTCATCGGGATCGACCGCGACCACAGCGCGGTTGCGCAAGGCGCGCCGCTGGTCGAACAAGCGGCAGGCAGGCTTCAAATCGTCGAGGATCGTTTCTCCAATCTGGATTCGATCCTGGAATCGATTCCAGGCGGCGCCAATCGCGCCGACGGCATCGTGTTCGACATCGGTGTCTCCTCGATGCAGCTGGAGGAGGCGGCGCGCGGATTTTCGTTTCGGCTCGACGGACCGCTCGACATGCGCATGAGCAGCCGCGGGCCAAGTGCGGCCGATGTTGTGGCGCGCGCCGAAGAGCGCGCGCTCGCCGCGATCATCGCCCGATTGGGAGAAGAAAAGCACGCCCGCGCGGTTGCGCGAGCGATCGTCCGAGCGCGAGGAAAGCAGAACATAGATTCCACGCGCGCGCTTGCCGAGATCGTGGCGGCAGCAGTGCCGGGACGGCACGCGGCGATCCACCCGGCGACACGAACTTTTCAGGCGCTGCGCATTTTCGTCAACGATGAGCTGTCCGAACTGGCGCTCGGACTTGCGGCCGCCGAGCGCGCGCTCAAGCCATTGGGCCGGCTTGTGGTGGTCGCCTTTCACTCTCTCGAAGACCGCATTGTCAAAACTTTCCTCGCCGAGCGCAGCCGCGGGCCAGCCGGCTCACGCCATAGGCCTGAAATAGCAGCGCCGCGCCCAACCTTCCGCGTGCTGACGCCGCGGCCGCTGACGCCTGATCAATCGGAAGTCACCGCCAATCCGCGCGCGCGATCGGCAAAACTGCGCGCGGCGGAGCGCACCGACGCGCCCGCGCGTGCAACCAGCGTGGAGCATCTTCTACCGCCGCTGCCGCAGCTTGCCGACATGATGCGAGGCCGGTCGTGATTCTCCGCGCACTGAATTTATTGGTGATCGGCGTCCTGGTGCTCGCCGCCGCTTACGTCTACCGCATCAAGTTTGACGCCACCGTCCAGGCTGAGCGCCTTGCAAAGTTGCGCGGCGAGTTGCGCCACGAACGCGACAAGGTCGCGGCGCTGCGTGCGCAATGGGAGCAACTGGACAATCCAGCGCGCATCGAAGCGCTGGCCAAGCGACTCTTACCGCTGCGGCCAATCGCTCCAACGCAATTCGACGGGCTCGATCGGCTACCCGAACGACCGGCCCAAGACGCTGCAGCGCGCGCGGACCCAATAGGCGGAATGATCGAAAATCTCGAACAGTCGAACACAATCGACGCGACCGGGACGCTTCCAACGTGGGCTAGTCCTGGGCGAATGCCGGGAGGATCGAGACAATGAGCGCAGCCGTCGAGCCGCCGGCCGCCGCATCCGCAATCGCGCCCGCTCGCCGGCAGTGGTCCAGGCAGTCATGGCGATCCTGGCGATCCTGGCGATCCTGGCGATCCTGGCGGTCATTGCAGTCTTGGCGTCAGTGGCGATGGCAATGGCTGATCGGCAGGGTTCTCTACGGCAGCGCTGTGGACCGTCAGGCCAAGGCGCGGGCGCGGATCGGATTGGCGATCATTGCCTTTGCCGCCGTCTATTCGATCATTGCCGCACGGCTCGTGATCTTCGCGCTCGCCTCCAACAGCCACGCCGCGCATCGCGTGGTATCGAGCGACGCGATTGCAACGGCGCGGCCGGATATTCTCGATCGCAACGGCATCGTCTTGGCAACTGACGTGCGCGTGCCGTCGCTCTATGCCGAGCCCCGCCGTCTCATCGATATCGACGACGCGGTCGAGCGGCTGACGGCGGGCCTGCCGGACCTCGATGGCGCCGAACTGCGCGAACGGCTTTCCTCCAAGCGCGGCTTTGTCTGGCTGCGGCGTGACATCACGCCGGAGCAGCAGCGCGAGATTTACCGCCAAGGTTTGCCGGGCATCGGTTTTCTCAATGAGAACAAGCGCGATTACCCGGATGGCGCTGAGATTTCGCACCTGATCGGCCACGTCAATATCGATAATCAGGGCATTGCCGGAATCGAGAAGTGGCTCGACGGTCAGGGATTGGCCGCTTTGCACATGGCGGGCTTGGCGACAGACCGTCTGCAAAATCCAGTCGAGCTTGCGGTCGATTTGCGCATTCAACACGTGCTGCACGAGGAGCTTGCCGCGGCGCGGGCCAAATTTGGCGCACTCGCCGCCGCCGGCCTCGTTCTCAATGTGCGAACTGGCGAAGTTCTGGCCATGGTGTCGGAGCCGGATTACGACCCGAACAATCCGCGCGAAGCGCTCGATCCGTCACGCATCAATCGACTGACCACCGGCGTGTTTGAGATGGGATCGACGTTCAAGGCGTTCACAGTCGCCATGGCGCTCGATTCAGGCAAGGCCACGCTCAAATCGACGTTCGACGCGCGCATGCCGCTGCACATGGGACGGTTCGACATCCATGATTTCGAGGCGCAACATCGCGTCCTCTCGGTCCCGGAGATCTTCACCTATTCGTCCAATATCGGCGCGGCCCGAATGGCGCTTGCGGTCGGCGTCGATGGCCACAGAGCGTTTCTTAAAAAAATCGGTCAGCTTGACCGGTTGCGCACTGAACTGCCGGAAAGCGCCGAACCGATCGTGCCCAAGCGCTGGGTCAATCTCAACACCGCCACCATCGCCTTCGGGCATGGCCTTTCGGTCGCGCCGTTGCAGGCGGCGATGGGCGTTGCGGCGCTCATGAACGGCGGCACTCTCATTCCGCCGACATTTCTCAAGCGCTCGGAAGCGGACGCGCAAGCGCTCGGCAAGCGCGTCATCAAACCGGAAACGAGCGCTATTATGCGCTACCTGATGCGGCTGAACGTCGAACGGGGAACCGCCGCCAAAGCCGACGTGCCCGGCTACTATATCGGCGGCAAGACGGGCACCGCGGATAAAGTGGTCAACGGCCGCTATTCCAAAGCCAAGGTGCTGACCGACTTCATTGCCGTGCTGCCGGCTGACCGGCCGCGTTATGTCTTGTTGATCATGCTCGACGAGCCGCACGCGACGCCCGAGACGCATGGTTTCACCACGTCGGGATGGAACGCGGTGCCGACCGGCGGCGCCGTCGTCGCGCGCATAGCGCCGCTTCTCGGCATCGCGCCGCGCATGGACCTGCCAACGGCGGATCAGTTGATACTGGCCTCACTGAAGGAAAGCAGGTAAGGCGATAATCGCATCGCCGACGCCAATAAGTTGTGCAAGAAGCTCAACATGAAGCTTCGCGAAATTGCGCCCACTGACGCAGAGCTCGAGGCGCGCCACGCCGAAATTGAAGTCAGCGGAGTGACGGCAGACAGCCGCACTGTCAGGCGCGGCGACGTATTCGTCGCCATTGCCGGCGGCAAGACCGACGGTCTGCGCTTTATCGCGCCCGCCATCGCTGCCGGCGCAGCGGCAATCATCGCCGAGCATGCACCGCCAATGCCGTTGCCAGCTGAAATTGCGTTCATGCGCGTTGCCAATGCGCGGCGTGCGGTGGCGTCGATTGCCGCCAAGTTCTATCCGCGCCAACCG
>DASZCJ010000433.1:0-2517 GCA_035943155.1 Xanthobacteraceae bacterium
ATCTACGAGGGCACCGTCGTCAAAGTGATGGACTTCGGCGCGTTCGTGAACTTCTTCGGCGCCAAGGATGGGCTGGTGCATATCAGCCAGTTGGCACAGCGGCGCGTGCAGAAGACGACAGATGTGGTCAAGGAAGGCGACAAGGTCAAAGTGAAGCTGCTCGGTTTTGATGAGCGCGGCAAAGTGCGCTTGTCGATGAAGGTCGTCGATCAGCAGACCGGCGAAGATCTCGAAGCCAAGCAAAAGGCGGAAGCTGGCGAGCAGCGCGAAGCGGCAGCGGGTGGCGCCGCGGAGTAAGCTTGCAGCTTTCAATCCAACCAGGATAAAGAGCGGCGTTCTCCCGGACGCTGCTCTTTTTAATTCCGTTGTTCAGCTCAGGCCAAGGTCTGCGAACGCCGCAGCATGATGGTCGGCTGCGCCTTGGGCAAAGCAGCAAAATGCGACATAGGTGATGCCACGGTCCGCTGATGCGAATTCCCCCGCCACCGTACCCACGGCGATGCGCGCGGCGCGATCCGGCGGGAACGCATAGACGCCGGTCGATATCGCCGGGAAGGCGATCGACCCGAGCCGATGTTTGACGGCAAGATCGAGCGCCGTGCGGTAGCAGGAGGCGAGCAGCTCGTCCTCCCTCGTCGCGCCGCCGCGCCAGACCGGGCCGACGGCATGGATCACGTGCTTGGCCGGCAATCGATGGCCGCGGGTGATTTTGGCGGAGCCGGTTTCACAACCGCCAAGAGTTCGGCATTCGGCAAGTAAATCCGGGCCGGCAGCGCGGTGAATGGCGCCATCTACCCCGCCACCGCCGAGCAAACTACGGTTCGCCGCGTTGACAATGGCATCGACAGCAAGCGTCGTGATGTCGGCAATGCAAACATCGAGCCGCGCCGCACCGACGACAGCGGTGACGAGCGGCGAGACAGCTGGGATGGCGGCGGACATGACCGCCAATTTATCACGCCCACTCGGCTTGCGCCTCTGCGCCCAGGTCGACCGTGCTTTTTACCCCGATATCGTCAAAATGCTCGTCGAGGAACCGGCGCGCCGCGCGCTTGCCGCTGACGTGGAGCATTTCGAAAAAATCGTAATCGGTCGAAAGCTTGCTGAATGCGTCGAAGTGCGTGCCGAAGCGATCGAGCACGATGCGATGAATGTTGATGCGCCGATATTGTCCCGGCCCGATACCGCGCGGTAACTTGCCTTGATCGATCAGGCGCGCCACGAAGTCGATGGCGCGATATTCGCCGATCAGCGACGAATTGAATGTGATTTCGTTAATGCGGTTCATGATCTCGCTCGACGACATCGGCGTCGATTGTCGAATCAGCGGATTGATTTGAACCACAAGCACGTCTTCCGTAGCTGTCGTGCGGAAGAACGGGAAGATCACCGGATTGCCGAGATAGCCGCCGTCCCAATAGGGTATGCCATCGATTTCGACAGCACGAAATAGCAGCGGCAGACAGGCCGACGCCATAACCGCATCGGCCGTGATTTTGTCGCGGGAAAAAATCCGTACTCGGCCGGTCTGCACATTGGTGGCTGAAATGAAGAGTTGCAAATCGGTATCGGCGCGCAGTTTTTCGAAATCGACAAAGCGTTCGATCAGATCCTTCAGCGGATTGATGTTGAGAGGGTTGACATCGTACGGCGAAAAATAACGCGATAGAGCGTCGAACCAGGCCTGCGCGGGGGTGCCCTCAAGCGGCGTGAACGACAGCAGCCGCTCCACCACCGCACGCTGCAACACCGGCAGATTGCCGTTGCTCGACGCCGAACGCCAGAAATCGGCAAGCCGTTTCTGCGCCTCCTCGCGGCCGCCGCGGCACAGGCCATCTGCGAGCATCACCGCATTCATCGCACCCGCCGAAGTGCCAGAAATACCTTCGATGCTGAGCCGTTCATCGCTCAGAATTTGATCGAGCACGCCCCAGGTAAAGGCGCCATGCGCGCCGCCGCCTTGCAGTGCAAGATTGATGCGCTTGGTGGTCGACGAGTCTTTTTGCTCCGCCGCGCGCGCAGGCAGGAGTGAAGCCAAGATGTTTTTCATTGCAGGAGAATCCTGTTCACTTCCCGGTCAATACAGGCTGCAAGCGGGGGCAAAGAGAGACTCAACTACGTTTGCACGACTGGACCGTTGCCGCCCCGCACGCCGCCACGACCGCCTGGCGGCTCACATCCCGAAGCGTGATTTCACGCCGCCGTCCAGCCGCCGTCGATCGACAGGTTCGCGCCGGTGATTGCTTTGGCGGCATCAGAGCAAAGATAAACGGCAAGATCGGCGACCTCCTCGACCGTCACGAATTCTTTGGTCGGTTGCGCTGCCAACAGCACATCCCGCTTGACCTGTTCTTCGGTCATGCCTCGGGCTTTGGCGGTATCGGGGATTTGCTTCTCAACCAGCGGCGTCCAAACGTAGCCGGGGCTGATGCAATTGCAGGTGACGCCGAAGGTCGCAAGCTCGAGTGCGACTGTCTTGGTCAGTCCGGCAAGGCCGTGCTTGGCGGAGACATAGGC
>DASZCJ010000434.1:0-2077 GCA_035943155.1 Xanthobacteraceae bacterium
CGGTCCAAGGTGATGATGATGGGCCACCGTCTGGCTCGCCTTCCGGCGACGAGTAATTGGCTCGAAGAAGAAAAACGGCCGGGCATCAGCCCGGCCTTTTTTGACCGCTACAATCCACGCGGCGCCTTGGCCAAGCGCGCTAAAAGCCAAATCGGCAGGACTATTATGGCGCCGAGCAGGAAATAGCGCCACAGCCAGCGCACGGCATCGAAACCCATGTTCCAGATGTGTTCGATGAGGCGCTCCACCGACTCGATGACATTCCACGGATCGAGCCCGATTGCCGCCAGTAAGACCCCGACGAGGATCGAGAGCAGGATCAGCCGGCCAACCACCGCCAAGGGCGGGCCGCCAAAGAAACGGTAAATGAAGGGCTGGGATGTCCGCGAATCCAGCGATTGAGTCATCGAACCCTCTCGACGATCAATTAAGCCTTCGCTGAGCCTGCCGCAAGCCGCGCCTGGCGAGCCGTGTACCGGCATTGGCCTGCATTTGCCTCACCTTCACCACTGGCGCTAAGTTGCGTTCCGCCCTTTATCTATAGCGCGCTCCGAGGACTTTCATGGCCAAGATTGAAGACCGCGCGCTCGCCCCCAATGCGAGCCTCAATGACGATATCGGCGAGGAGACGCGGCTTCGCATGTATCGCATGCAAGTGGAAATTCGCGAGGCTGAGCAGCGGGCCTTCGATCTGTTTCTGCAGAATCTGGTCAAGGGGACGAGCCACCTTTCGCTCGGCCAAGAGGCAGTTGCCGCCGGCTGCGCGGCGGCCATGAAACCTGGCGACCTTTCGTTCTGCACCTACCGTGGTCATGCGCATACGCTGGCGCGCGGCGTTCCGATCGAGAAAGTGCTGGGCGAACTGATGCAGCGCGACAACGGCCTCATGCGCGGCAAAGGCGGCTCCATGCATCTCACCTCGGTTGACCACGGCGTGATGGGCTCCTACGCGATCATCGGCGCGCATTTACCGATCGCCTGCGGCGCGGCCTGGCGCGCCCAATATAAAGGACAGAAGGACGTGTCGGTTTGCTTCTTCGGCGATGGCACGACGAATATCGGCGCTTTTCATGAAGCGCTCAACTTCGCGGCGGTGTGGAAACTGCCGGTGATCTTCGTCTGCGAAAACAATCTGTACATGGAATATACGCCGATCGGCGAGGTCACTGCCGTGCCGCATCCGGCGGCTGATCGTGCCGCCGCCTACGGCCTGCCGCGCATCGTGATCGACGGCAACGACGCCGACATTGTCTACCGCACGGCAGCGGCGGCTTATGAGAAGGCGCGCGCCGGAGGCGGCCCATCGCTGATCGAATGCCTCACCTACCGATACAGCGGACATTCGCGCGCCGATCCGGCCAAGTACCGCCCCGAAGGCGAACTGGAAAAATGGAAAGAGCGCGACCCGATAAAAATCTATCGTGAGCGGTTAAAGCAATTCGGCGTCAGCGAGGACATCATCGACGCTATCGAAACCTATGCGCGGCGGCGCGTCGATGAGGCGACCGAAAAATGCAAGGCGGCTCCGCCGCCGGCGATCGAAATTCTCACGACCGATGTCTATGCCGACGGAGGCTTCGCATGGCGGAATTGACCTACCGCGAAGCCGTCGCGCGCGGCATCGCCCAGGAGATGGCACGCGATCCCGACGTGGTCTTTCTTGGCGAGGACATCGGCAAGGCCGGCGGCGTGTTCAAGGCGACCGTCGGCCTATACGAACAATTCGGGCCGTTGCGCGTGCGCGACACGCCGATTTCCGAGCAGGCGATCCTGGGCGCGGCGATGGGCGCGGCGATGACCGGATTGAAACCGATTGCGGAAATCATGTTTTCGGATTTCTTCGCGGTCTGCTTCGATTACATCGCCAACGAATTCGCCAAGAGCCGCTACATGTCGAACGGCCAGGTCAAATGCCCGCTGGTCGTGCGCACCGGCAACGGCGCCGGCTCTCGATTCGGCGCGCAGCATTCGCAAAGCGTAGAGAACTGGTGCATGATGATTCCTGGGCTCAAAGTGGTGGCGCCGTCCACGCCGCGCGATGTGATCGGGCTGATGGCGGCGGCGGTGCGCGATCCCG
>DASZCJ010000435.1:0-2369 GCA_035943155.1 Xanthobacteraceae bacterium
CTGCGGTGAATCGGTCCAGCTCGAACCCGCCACCGGGGTTCAATAAGTCCTCATTGCGCGCTTGCAGGAACGGCGGCGGCGCTGTGTGCGCCCGCGGCGGCCATGATGCGCGACAATTGTGAATTCCGCGCCCGCAGAAAAGTCCAAAGCCGGCTGTTGTAGTCGGACGCCACGGCGGCGCGCACCGATGGACGTGCCGCGAGCGCTTGCCGATACGCTAAAACCTTTGATTTGCCGGCAAGAACGCCGAACTCGCCGATCCGATCGAAAATGTCGAAATAGCGAAACACCGGACTGAACACCGCATCGACGAGCGAAAATCGCTCGCCGTCAAAGTAGGGGCCGGCGCTAAAGCGCAGTTCAAGCCGCGCCTCAAGCCGTTCAAATTTATTTGCCAGAGCTTTGACCTTTTGCATGAACGGCGTTTCGTCGACCGCGCCATAAAATCCGGCAATGTCGTTAAGCACGGCGGATCCAAACTCGATCCAGGAGCGGCTTGGTACGATGCGCTGCTTGAACTCGAGCGTGCCGGCGGCAGCCTGCGGCCGTTCGAGCTCGAACGTGCGATGCTGCTGGCGCAGTATAATCTCTCGCGCCTGGTCGACCGCCTGGAAAAGGCCGGATACGTGGAGCGGCGCGCGTACGCCGATGATCGCCGCGGCCAAGTGATTGCGATCACGACTGCCGGCGTGAGCATGCGATGGCGGATGTGGTCGGTCTATGGCCCCGCCATTCAAGCGGCAGTCGGAGGGCATCTCTCGGCGAAACAGATTGATACGCTTGCGACGCTGCTCGGCGCGTTGATTGAGAAATCAACGACGATCCTGCCTCACAACAAAAAGTAAAAATCGAGCCGCCGACACTGCTCAATCCGTCACACCTTGACCGGCCGGAATAGGAATGCCGGCAGGTGAGAGACGTCGCCATCCTCGCTGCGTGGACGCGGCGGCGGAGCCAGCGGGGCGCGGTGCGATCTTACCTCTTCGCTGCGCGCTGGCGCACCGTGCTGCCGCGGATGGTGATGGCTGTCGGTTTTGCCATGGCTCTTACCATGGCCTTTGCCATGGGGTTGGCCACGGCCATTGGGTTGGCCATGGGATCGGCCATGGGATTGGCCATGAGGCTGGGGCTGACCGTTTGGTTGCGCATGCACTCGTTCGCTGACGCGCTGCTGCGGCTCGCCGACGGGCTTTTCCATTACTGCGATGGGTTGCCCGATCAGCTTCTCGATCGCGGCGACGGCTTTTGCGTCGTTAGCGCCCGCCACCAGCGTGATCGCGGTGCCGCTGCGGCCGGCGCGGCCGGTGCGGCCGATCCGATGCACGTAATCGTCAGGATGGTACGGCACATCGAAATTGTAGATGTGGCTCACGTCCGGGATATCAAGTCCGCGCGCCGCGACGTCCGATGCGACGAGCAGCGTTACCTCGCCCTTACGGAATTGTTCTAGTGCCGCCATGCGCGCCGGCTGATCCATGTCGCCGTGCAGCGACTGGACGGAAAAACCGTGGCGCAATAGCGAGCGGAACAGCGTGGCAACGTCGCGCTTGCGGTTGCAGAATATGATTGCGTTCTTTAGCCCGTCGGCGGAGCGGATCAGCCGGCGCAAGGCGTCGCGCTTCTCGTGCGGCTCGCGGCCCGCTTTGGCGATGAGCTGGGTGGTGGTGGCGACGGTGGTCGCCGGCCGAGATACCTCGACGCGGACCGGATTGTGCAGGAACTGCTCGGTGATGCGGCGAATTTCCGGCGGCATGGTCGCGGTGAAAAACAGCGTTTGCCGCGTGAACGGGACGAGCTTGCAAATGCGCTCGATGTCGGGAATGAAGCCCATATCGAGCATGCGATCGGCTTCGTCGATCACCAAGAGTTCGACCCCGTTGAGCAACAGGCGGCCGCGCTCGAAATGGTCGAGCAAGCGGCCGGGCGTTGCGATCAGTACATCGACGCCGCGGGTCAGCTTCACGTCCTGGTCGTCGAATGAAACGCCGCCGATCAAGAGCGCGACGTTGAGCTTGTGATTGGCGCCGTACTTGATGAAGCTTTCTTCGACCTGCGCGGCGAGCTCCCGCGTCGGCTCAAGAATAAGCGTGCGCGGCATTCGGGCTCGCGCCCGGCCGCCTTCCAGCATTGTCAGCATCGGCAGCGTGAATGCCGCCGTTTTCCCGGTGCCGGTTTGCGCGATGCCCAAAACATCGCGCCGTGCGAGCACATGCGGGATTGCCTGTTCTTGGATTGGAGTGGGAGTTTTGTAACCAGCCGTGGCAACGGCGGAAACGACTTTTTCGGACAAGCCGAGATTGGAAAACGGCATAAACCCTCAATTAGGACCGCCGGCAGCACCCTTTCATTTGAAGCGGGAATACGCGCCA
>DASZCJ010000436.1:0-2108 GCA_035943155.1 Xanthobacteraceae bacterium
GCGCGGCGCGCCGCGCGGCCGGATCGTCATAAGGACGGGTAGCGTCGGTGAAATGGAACCCGGAAAATCCAGGACCGAAAGTGGATCCACCGAAGCCGGCATTACGCGAGAAACTCATTGTGGTTTTTCTTCTCTGTCTCAAGTCACAGGTCCTACAGATGGGAATGCGCATCGTCCGCGCAAGGTTGGCAGGCGCAAGGGGCACGCAAAGATCGAGGCTTCACCAATCCAAACGCCGGAAAACGGAAAACATAAGGAACTCAGGCAATGCCAAATATTCAAATTCTCAATCCCGACGGCCTCGGCAAGCCGCTCGGGCAGTACTCGCAACTGACCCGCGTCAAGGCGTCGGAGTTTTTGTTCATTGCCGGCCAGGTCGGAACCGATAAGGACGGCAAGGCGCCAGCCGATTTCGATGCGCAATCCGGCCTCGTCTTCGCCAATATCGGCGCGGCACTCGCCTCGCAAGGCGCGAGCTTTGCCAATCTCGTCGAGTTCACCACCTATCTCGTGCATGCGCAGGACATTGCGAAATTCATGACCTATCGCACGCGCGAATTCCCCAAACTGTTCAAGGGCGCCGCCTATCCGCCCAATACGCTCCTCATCATCGACCGGTTGGTGCGCGAAGAATTTTTGATCGAGGTCAGCGCGGTTGCGGCGCTGTGAGCGCGAAACCTGTCAAAAGCTGAAATGGAAAAAAGGCGCGCCAACTCGGATGTCTTGCAATCGAAATTGGCGCGCCAAGTCCCCCGTTCTTAATCTCGAATTGGACGCTTACACCGGGCGATTAAGCCCGATAATGCCGGCGATGCCGCACGCCATATTGCGCGGCCTCGGCGGGCCACGCGGTCTGATATGACGCGTTAAAACCGCCAGTGGCCCAAGCGCCACCTGAAGCGGCGCCAGAAGCATAAGGCGAAAAGCCCTGCGCCTTGGCCTGGTTGTAGTAGCCGTGCGCATAGAGCGCCATGGCGCGATTCTCGTTGCCGCCGGCGGCGCGATAGGCGCCGGCGAGGTAGCGCAGCGCGTAAGTCATGTTGGTCTGCGGATCGAGAAGGCCTGCGGCCGAGCCGGTATAGCCCATCGCGCGCGCCGTCCCGAGGCGGATCTGCATCAAGCCGTAATTGCCGCCGTGCACCGCGCGCGCATTGCCGCCGCTCTCGCGGGCAATGACGCGCTCGACCAGCGAAGCCGGCAAGCCGGCCGCACTCGCCTGCGTCGCCGCCATCCCGGACGCGTTGTTAAAGGCACCGTATTGCGCGTAGCCGGTTTGGCCCGAGCTGTGCTGCGTCGCGTATGGCGCAGCGAAATTCTCAGATGGGAAAGTGTTTGCCGAAGCGAATATATTTTGATGCATCGGCATAAGGCGGCGGCTCGCATAATGCGCATAATGAATCCGATACGCGTAGGCGTGTGGAAATGAATGTCGGTGTACGGCTTGATGGCGCGAATGTGCCGATGCCGGGCCGGAACAAACAAATAACGCGGCAACAACTGGAACAGAGAACCCGACAAGGTTCGTCGCGACGCGAAAACAACGCATGGTATGGCTCCTGACCGTAGCTAGTGAGAAGCCCCTCACGCTTTGTTTGTCAGGGCTGAATCCGGCCGCGCTTCGGCCATTTGTTGCAGTTGCCAAGGTTTAGTCGTGGCAGCGGAACGCCACATATGCGGCATTGCAAAGTTTGTTAGGCGACGTTGGTTCATGCGTGCAGAGCATTCGTCGAAAATGAAAACGGCGGCCGCAAGGGCCACCGTTCACACGTATCGTTTCGGCGCCTCGGCGCCGGTGTATCAATTATCCAAAAAGCTTCTCAGCTTCCGTGACCGGCTCGGATGTTTGAGTTTGCGCAGCGCCTTGGCCTCGATCTGACGGATGCGCTCGCGGGTGACTGAGAACTGCTGGCCGACTTCTTCCAGCGTGTGGTCGGTGTTCATGCCGATGCCAAAGCGCATGCGGAGCACACGCTCCTCGCGCGGGGTGAGCGAGGCGAGCACGCGTGTCGTGGTTTCGCGCAGGTTGGACTGGATCGCCGCATCGATCGGCAGGATGGCGTTCTTGTCCTCGATGAAATCGCCGAGATGCGAATCCTCCTCGTCGCCGA
>DASZCJ010000437.1:0-3488 GCA_035943155.1 Xanthobacteraceae bacterium
GTCGAACATCATCGTCCGCATTGGCTAGCTTAATAGAGTTCGTCATCCCGCATAGCTTTTGTTTAAGCGCGCAGCACGATTTTGCCCATCACCTTGCGTTCGGCGATCACGCTGAGCGCCGCCGCGATCTCGGACAGCGGATAGACCGCTTGAACATGCGCGCTGAGCTTGCCTACGGCGCTCCATGTCACGATGTCCGTCATCAATTTGCGCTGCGCCAGCGGCTCGCGATTGGTCCAGGCGCCCCACGATATGCCGCGGATATCGCAGCTTTTAAGAAGCACAAGGTTCAGCGGAATTTTCGGAATTTCTCCGGCGGCAAAGCCGACCACGAGATAGCGGCCGAGCCAGCCGAGCGAGCGGAGCGCCGGTTCGGCATACCTGCCGCCGACCGGATCGTAAACCACGTCGACGCCGCGTTCGCCGCCGAGCTTTCGCAGCGCGCCGCGCAGATCGTCACGCTCATAGTTCACTGTGTCGTCGCAGCCGTGTTTGCGAGCAAAGGCGAGCTTTTCATCCGAGGAGGCGCAGGCGATCACCCGCGCGCCCATGACCTTACCCAGCTCGATCGCCGCAAGCCCGGTCCCGCCGGAAGCGCCAAGCACGGCGAGCGACTCGCCCGGCTTGAGCGCGGCGCGCTCGCGCAGCGCGTAGAGCGTCGTGCCATAGGTCACGGTCAAGCCGGCAGCGCGCTCGAAATCGAGTTGATCGGGAATTTTGACCAGCCGTTCGGCGCGGACCGCGACGCTCTCCCGCGCCGCGCCCCAGCCGCAATAACCAATGACGCGGTCACCCGGCCTGAGATCGGTGACGCCGCTATCGACGCTCTCGACCACTCCGGCAAATTCCGCGCCGGGGGAAAACGGGAAGGGCGGCTTGTGCTGGTATTTGCCGGCAATGATCAGGGTATCGAAAAAATTGAGCGCGACCGCTTGCACGGCAACGACGGCCTCGCCTGGGCCGGCGCGCGGCGGGTCGATATCGTCCAGTTTAAGCGCGTCAGGCGGACCGAAATGGGTGCAGAGAACGGCTTTCATGCGCCTGTCGCTCCTCGCTGAAAAGCCCGCAGCAATTGGGCGGAGCTTTCCATAAACGTGAAAGCGGCGCTCGGAAAGCGCGCTGCTGGCATGGGTAGGTTTGCACCGCCGCGGCCCAACTCGCTTCAAATTGGATAAAAATTGAAAGTTTTGCTATGAGTGCTGTTTGTTGTGACGGCTTGGTTGCCACGGTTTTGGGGCATTGCCGTGCGAGGCCCGATGCGGATGCAGCGATATTGGATGCGGCGGATCCAACGACAATGGGGGCTTGTGTTTTTGCTGCTCGGTGCAGCGGCGATGCTTTGTCCTGCGCGCGCCCAGCAATCTACACCGGCGGTTGCGCCTCCTGCGGCCACGCCAGCCAAGCCAAAGCCCAAACCCAAACCCGAGGTGAAGCCCGAGGCAAAACCGGCCGCGGCGGCTGCTGCCGCCAAGCCGGCATCGCCTGCCGCCGCAGTCGCCGGTGGCGCCCAGCCAAAGCTGCTCGGCCAATATGGCGTGTGGGGCGCCTACACGGCTTCACCCGGCGGCAAAAAAATCTGCTTCGCGCTGGCCAAACCGAGCTCCTCCGAAACCCATCCTCCGAACCGGCCGCGCAATCCGGTCTACATGTTCATTTCCACGCGCCCGGCCGACAAAGTGGCCAATGAGGTTTCGGTGGTGGTCGGCTATCCGTTCAAGGCCGGCGCCGAGGCTAGCGCCCAGATCGGCGGGAACTCTTTCCCGCTCTACACTCAGCAAGACGGCGCCTGGATCAAGAACGCGTCCGAAGAAGCCAAAATGGTTGACGCGATGCGCAGCGGCGACGCCGCGGTGGTCAAGGGCGTCTCCGCAAAAGGCACGCAATCGACCGATACGTTCACGCTTAAGGGTGTGGCTCAAGCGCTCGATCGCGCCGGACAGGAATGCAAATAGCGTAAATCAAGTAGCACAAATAGTGAGTGCCGCTCGGGCAGCAAAGGCTGACCGGTTATCGGAGACTGCCGCCACTCGCCATTTCCCGCTAAAAGACTATTTATGGGAAGGCCGAACCGAGCGGGTCATTCGGCCTATTATTCGTTGCCCCTGGATGCTCAAGATGACTTCTTTCGCCGCAAGCGAAGCAGACCTTGCGCCGGCTTTTATCGAAAAAAGCCCGCTCGAGCGCTATGCCGCGCCGGCGCAGCCGTCGCTCGTCGGCATGTCGCGCGAAATGCTGGCGCAGGCGCTGAGCGAAGTCGGCGTGCCGGAACGCCAGCGCCGGATGCGCGTGCAGCAAATCTGGCATTGGCTCTATGTGCGCGGCGCGCAGGATTTCGACGCGATGACGACGCTGTCAAAGGAGCTGCGCGGCGCACTGACGCAGCGCTTCACTTTGGCGCGGCCGCAAGTCGCCGCCGAGCAGATTTCGGTCGACGGCACGCGCAAATGGCTTCTCAGCCTGCCGGGCGAACGCGCCGACGCGCCGCACGAGGTCGAATGCGTCTACATCCCGGAGATCGATCGCGGCACGCTGTGCATTTCGAGCCAGGTCGGCTGCACGCTCAATTGTACTTTCTGTCATACCGGGACGCAGCGCCTGGTGCGCAATCTCACCGCGGCCGAGATCGCCGCCCAGGTCGTCGTTGCCCGCGACCGGCTCGGCGATTGGTCGTCCGTTCAGCCTGCCGGCGGCGCGCCGCGCGAGCCCGAGAAGCGGCTCGTGTCCAACGTCGTCATGATGGGAATGGGCGAGCCGCTCTATAATTTCGAGGCGGTGCGCGATGGACTGCAGGTGATTGCCGACGGCGACGGTTTGAGCATTTCCAAGCGCCGCATCACATTGTCGACGTCAGGCGTGGTGCCGAACATTGGGCGCGCCGGCGCCGAGATCGGCTCCATACTCGCGGTGTCGCTGCATGCGGTCACCGATGAGCTGCGCAACCAACTGGTGCCGCTTAACCGCAAATACCCAATTCGCGAATTGCTCGATGCCTGCCGAAATTACCCCGGGCTATCGAACGCGCGCCGCATCACCTTCGAATACGTGATGCTCAAGGACATCAACGACTCGCTCGCCGACGCGAAGGCGCTGGTCAAACTGCTCGCGGGGATTCCGGCGAAGATCAACCTTATTCCGTTCAATCCATGGCCCGGCACCAAGTACGAGTGCTCCGACTGGGAGCAAATCGAGAAATTTTCCGAAGTGATCTTCGCCGCTGGCTATGCATCGCCGGTACGCACTCCGCGCGGACGCGATATTCTCGCTGCCTGCGGTCAGCTTAAAAGCGCGAGCGAGAAGCTCTCCGCGCGCGAGCGCCTGGCGCTTCGCGCCATGGCAATGACCGACTGAGGCCGGCGCGGCGCACATGACCGTCCTCGGCCGCATTGTGATGGCGCTTCTCGGCTATGCCCTAGCCTGCGTCGCGGCCTCGCTCGTGCTCACCATCGGCAGCTTTGCCCCGGATTGGAACGAACTGACGACGCGGCTTG